>NZ_CAXGPO010000029.1:0-39594 GCF_964011655.1 uncultured Spongiibacter sp.
CGCGCCCGCCACTACGGCGAAAGCACAGAATTTTAAGGACTCGCCTACCTTTTACCGGCGCGCAGATTGCGCGAACGTCCTCGAGCAAGGCCGTGCTATCGATGTCTAACTGCAAGCGCGTCGCACCGGATAACAGTCTCGCCAGGTGCTCGTCCAGCCACAACGGCTTACCATCATTCACCAATAGGGTTTCGTACAGGCCGTCGCCATAGGCCATACCTCGATTCGCCACTAAAGATCGATCACAGGGCTTGCCGTTAAAAATGGCCTGTTTATCTACCATCCGAGAGCGCCAACTCAGCCTTGATAGCGACTGAAAAGCAAGCTGCCGTTAGTGCCACCAAAACCGAACGAATTCGACATAGCGTGCTCAATCCGGCGCTGCTGGGCAGCGTTGGGAACGTAATTCAGGGTACACCCCTCATCCGGCGCCTGTAGATTTATGGTCGGCGGCGCCACCTGATCGCGAATGGCGAGCACCGAGAATATCGCCTCAACAGCGCCAGCCGCGCCCAGTAGATGCCCAACCATTGATTTGGTGGAGCTTACCGCCACCGCATCAGCCGCCGGCCCCATTAAACGCTCTATCGCCCGGCTTTCTGCAACATCGCCCGCCACCGTGGAGGTGCCGTGTGCATTGATATAATCCAGTACCGCGGCATCTTTTTGGGCATCGTTCAATGCCGCTTGCATTGCCGCTAACGCACCGCGGCCGTCTTCTGGTGGAGAGGTCATATGAAAGGCGTCGCAGCTCATGCCAAAACCGCTCAACTCAGCGTAAATCGTCGCGCCGCGCTGCCTAGCAGACTCAAGTTCCTCCAGTACTAGCATGCCCGCACCATCGCCCAATACGAAGCCATCGCGCTCTTTGTCCCAAGGGCGGCTTGCGCCCTGGGGGTCATCGTTGCGCGTCGACATTGCCCGCGCTGCGGCAAAGCCGCCCAAGCCAACCGGCGTGGTTGCCATCTCGGCACCACCAACAAGCATCGCATCGGCATCGCCGTAGGCGATCATGCGCGCCGCCATACCAATATTGTGGGTACCCGTGGTGCACGCGGTGGTGATCGCGATGCTTGGCCCCTGAAGGTTGTGGCGGATCGCCATCAGGCCCGCCACCATATTGATGATCGCGCCTGGCACCGTGAACGGTGACAGCTTTCTCGGGCCACTCTCCTCGATGGTCATCCGGCTTTTTTCAATCAAGCCGATACCGCCGATACCAGAACCAATGGCTGTTCCTACACGATGCGCATTGTCGTCTTGTATCGCCAGCCCAGAGTCACTTAAGGCCTGCTCTGCTGCCGCAATGCCATAGTGGATAAACGGATCAAAGCGCTTGGCTTCTTTCGCCGACATATACTCGTCGACAGAAAAATCCTTTATCGAGGCCCCAATGCGCGTTGCATACGCCGAGGTGTCAAAGCTATTTATTTCGGCAACCCCGCTGCGCCCCTCGAGAATCTGCTGCCAGCTTTCTGCAACGGAATTACCGAGTGGGCTCACCATCCCCAATCCAGTTACCACCACTCTGCGCTTTGACATGAATACCTCCAACTACCTATTTTCTATGCTCGCTACCCCTACAGAAACTGGCTATCTGATACCGAGCTACCGCCTTTACCGGCAGAATACTATCGCAATCTGCGCGCAAACTTTATCTTCAGGCATAAAAAAAGCCGCTCTATGTTCATAGAAACGGCTTTTTCCTTGCGGGAATTCCCGCCTGTGCAGAAAACTTACTGCAGATTTTCTTTGATGTAATCGATCGCCAGCTTCACAGTTGTGATCTTCTCGGCTTCTTCATCGGGAATTTCAGTTTCAAATTCCTCTTCAAGGGCCATTACCAGCTCAACGGTATCCAGAGAATCTGCGCCCAGATCTTCTACAAAAGAGGCAGACTCCTGCACGTCGTCTTCCTTAACACCGAGTTGCTCTGCCACAATTTTCTTGACGCGTTCTTCAATGCTACTCATGGTCCTAAATGACTCCTAATTAATTTTTAAAGTTTGGAGCGCCTGACTCACCCTAGGGCAACTCAGTCGTTCACCGAAAATAGTGATGCGTACGGCCCAGCACTTGGACGCTAATTCTACATCGACTACCGACGCTTGTGCATAGCTAAAACAGAAAAATTCGACATTTCTAGAAAGAAAGCCCTATTTTTCAAATGTTTACGCCATATACATACCGCCATTTACATGAATTGTCTCACCCGTAATGTAAGCCCCGGCATCACTCGCCAAAAACGCGACAACGGCCGCAATTTCCTCAGGCTGTCCCAGGCGCTGCAGAGGAATTTGCCCCGCAAGGGATTCACGCTGTTCCTCGGGCAATTTCTTCGTCATGTCCGTATCAATAAACCCCGGCGCTACGCTGTTCACCGTGATTCCACGAGAACCAATCTCCCGGGCAAGCGCTCGAGTAAAGCCGTCCATTCCGGCCTTTGCCGCGGCGTAATTGGCCTGACCGGCATTGCCCATTGAGCCCACAACAGAGCTGATATTGATAATTCGCCCCCAGCGCGCCTTAGTCATGCCGCGCAGGCTGGCTTTTGCAATGCGATAAAGAGAGTTGAGATTAGTGTCGATGACATCGAACCACTCCTCTTCTTTCATTCGCATCATAATATTGTCTTTGGTAATACCGGCGTTATTCACCAGTACGGTGGGTACACCGTATTGCTCACCAATAGCCTTAAGCACGGCGTCCACTGACTGTGATGACGCAACATCCAATACCATTCCGCATCCCGTCACGCCCTGCTCAGCGAAGCCTGCAGATATTGACTCTGCGCCTGACTCCGATGTAGCCGTGCCAACGACGGTGCAACCTGCCTCGCCTAGTGCCAGAGCGATTGCCCGCCCAATACCGCGACTTGCTCCGGTCACCAATGCAACTTTATCACTCATACAACGACTTCCTTATTATTCGGCGACCGCAGCCAGTGCGGCCTCTAGGGTTTCTGGACTCTCCACGTTCAAGCACTGCAGCGATTTCTGAATTCGCTTATTCAAGCCACTCAGCACCTTACCTGGCCCGCACTCTACCGTCATTTCGATCCCAGAGTCGGTCATTGTCTGCACACAGGACACCCATTTGACCGCACTGTATATCTGCTGAGTCAGCAATTCCTTGATCTGAGCCGGGTTTGCTTCAGTTTGTGCGTGAACATTGTGCACCACGGGAATGACAGGCGCGTTAATCGTCAATTCTGCCAGGGCTTGGGCTAGCTTTTCACCCGCTGGGCGCATCAATGAGGTATGGAAAGGGGCGCTCACCGGCAGCAACATCGCGCGCTTGGCACCGGCGTCCTTCAGCGCACCCAGCGCCGCTTCCACTGCTTGGGTATGTCCCGCCACAACCACCTGTCCAGGCGAGTTGTAATTCACCGCTTCAACAACGCCGTCAGTTGCCGCACAAATCTCTTCGATTTTCGCGTCATCCAACCCCAGCACAGCCGCCATAGCGCCCTCACCCACCGGCACGGCAGTCTGCATATATTGGCCACGCGCACGAACCAGTCGCACGGCGTCAGCAAAGTCGATTGCACCGGCACAGACCAGCGCAGAGAACTCACCCAGGCTGTGCCCGGCCATCATCGACGGGCGCAGGCCACCCTGTGCTAACCACAGGCGCCACACCGCCACACTAGCGGTAAGCAACACGGGCTGTGTCGTCTCGGTCAGATTCAGTTGAGCTTGCTCACCTTCTTGAACCAACGCCCACATATCGTAATCCAGGGCATCAGAGGCCTCGGCAAAGGTGTTCTTCACCTCGGGAAAAGCTGCCGCCAAATCGGCAAGCATGCCGACTTTTTGCGAACCTTGTCCGGGAAAAACGAATGCTAACTTCTTTGCTTCCATCAGTTGTACATCCTTTGTTATCTATTCACTTATTGATTTTTAAATGGCGCATCGCGCTACAAATGCTCGGCGATGCGCGCTGGTAGATCCTGGCCGACTGCTCTAGCGGCTTGCTGGATTGCCGCTAGAAAACCTTTTTCATCAGAGCTGCCATGACTTTTCACAACCACCCCCTTCAGCCCGAGCAGTACAGCGCCGTTGTAATGACGCGGGTCGTGCCGCTTTTGAAAACGCTTTAGCACCGGCAACAACAATAAACCGACCAAGCGCCCGAGAAGGGTTTCGCGCAGCTGAGCACGCAGTGTTCGATTGATAAATGACGCCGTACCTTCACTCACCTTCAAGGCGATATTGCCAACAAAGCCATCGCAAACCACCACATCGACCTCACTGCCAAAAATATCCCCTCCTTCAACGAAGCCCACGTAGTTAAGCCGTGGTTCCTCGTTCAACAGTGCCGCCGTGTCCTGCATCAGTGCGGTCCCCTTTATCAGCTCCTCCCCAATGTTCAATAAACCAACGCGCGGCTGGGCATTGCCATCCACAACGCTGCACAAAGCACTCCCCATCACTGCGTACTGGCGAAGTTCTTCAGCACTGCACTCGACATTTGCGCCGAGATCCAGCATGAAGGTGTGATGGTGGTCGGAGGGGATTGGGGCGCAGATCGCAGGGCGGCGAATACCGTCCATGCGCTGGACAATAATGCAACTCATTGCCACGAGTGCGCCGGTGTTTCCGGCGCTAAGTACCGCTGACACCTGGCCATCACGAAGCAGCTCTAAAGCGATCGCCATGGATGACTGGCGTTTTGTTCGAAGTGCCGACGCGGGTTTATCTTCCATCAGCACAACATCCGGCGCATGGACAATAGATAAGCGGTCGAGGGGCGCTCTGGAATCAGCCAGGGCAGCACGAATAGCGGGCTCGTCGCCTACTAGCGTGATATGAAGTTCTGAATTCTCGTTCAGTGCGAGAACGGAGGCGGGAATCGTAGAGCGGAGACCGAAGTCTCCGCCCATTGCATCAACGGCTAGCCGCAGTGATGCCACGCAAATGTTAGTCGTCTTTACCAGCGACTACTTTACGGCCACGGAAGAAACCGTCAGCGGTAACGTTATGGCGCAGATGCTTTTCACCGCTAGTCTGGTCTACTGACAGCGCTGCGCTAGACAGTGCATCGTGTGAACGACGCATGCCGCGACGAGAACGGGTCTTCTTGCTTTTCTGAACAGCCATGGCTCAACAATTCCTCTTCACTTAATCTTGGGGTTTTAATGACCCCAGTACAGAAAAAGGCGACTCGCCCTTCTCTTCAATTCCGGCGCCTTCCGGCGCGGGATAGTCAGTTGGTGCAGTGGTTTTGCAATCGTCTATATCGTGGTAGCTAACGAAAGGCGTGCTGATAATCAGCTCGTCTTGCAATAACTCGTCGAGCGCCAGTAGCTCCTCACCCAAAATCACCGGATCCAATGACTTCGGCAAAGCTTTGGCCTGCTCCTCGGTCCACACTATAGCGAGAGCAAATTCCGCCGCAATTTCGATAGGCATGGCCTGTAAACAGCGCTCACAGCTCACTTCGACTGCGGCACGAGCCTTCCCATCCACTCGGTAAAACCCCTGTTCATCTCGATACAGCTTGATATCGGCCAGTACTTCGCCGTTATCAGAAGCCAGTCCCGCCGCAAAACGGGGTAACTCGCTTACGCTGATCTTCGCGCAAATTTCCGCAGCGCTGATGCAGAGTTTCCTCGCATCCAGCTGCTTAGGCAGGGGCTGTCTTTGCATAAGCGCGCAATCATAGGGATTTGACTGGGCGATGTCAAAGCAAAATGCCGTATTTTTAGGCGCTTACGCCGCCATTTCACCCACACAAGAATCGCGGGCAAGCCACTTCCCCCAAGCCCTCGCAAATTGGCGGCCGGGATTCTGCTAAACTGGCCAAAAGCTCTGACCGGACCCCGCATTAATGGCCAGCCCAACCAGGATCGTACTCGCCTCTAGCTCGCGCTACCGCCAGCAATTAATCAGCCAACTCGGCATACAAGCCGAGTGTCACGCTCCAAATATCGACGAAACACCATTAAATACGGAAAAGCCCGCAGAGACCGCGCTGCGCCTAGCGCGGCAGAAAGCCGCCCACGTGGCCACTCAGCACAAAGACGCCCTAGTTATTGGCAGTGATCAGGTTGCAGACCTCGACGGCATCGCGCTGGGCAAGCCCGGCGACCGGGACCAAACCATTGAGCAACTTCAAGCTTGCTCCGGCAAAACGCTGCACTTCCACACCGGCCTATGCCTAATTAACAGCCAAAGCGGCCGCCAGCAGAACTGCGTAGAAACATTTACCGTCCATTTTCGCCCCTTGACCACCGACCAGATCACTCGCTACGTGGACAAAGAGCCCGCGTTCGACTGCGCCGGCGGCTTCAAAATGGAGGGCTTGGGCATTAGTTTATTTGAGCGCCTGAGCGGCGACGACCCCAATACCCTGATTGGCTTACCGCTCATACGCTTGGTGGATTTTCTGACCAAAGAGGGCTACGCCCTCCCCTAGGCAACCCTGCCGCGCGAGCCTAACTTAGCGCGGCAGCGCCGCATCCAGATGATCGAAATGGTCAATAATGGCGCGAGGCCCCCACCGCTTTAGGCGATCAGGATGATGCACGCCGTAACTAACACCTATCGACGGCATACCAAAGCGATGAGCCATCTCCAGGTCGTACTCCGTATCGCCGACCATGACCGCGTCATGCGGCGCGACACTCAGGGCCTCACACAATTCACGCAACATCAACGGATCTGGCTTTGACGCCGTTTCATCGGCGCAGCGACTGGCAGTAAACAGCGCGGCCTCCGGCAAGTGCGAGAATACCCGGTTCAAGCCCTTGCGACTTTTGCCCGTTGCCACGCACAACTGATGGCCCGCCGCGTGCAAGCGCCGCAAACCACGCTCAACCCCGTCAAAATACGAGCATGGCTGGCGATCAGCCTCCACAAAACGCCGTGCGTAGGCATCGCGAATCTCGGTGACACCCTCTGGAGACTTCGAAGGAAAAAGAATCGCAATCGCGCGACTCAATTCCAAGCCAATAATATCGCGCACCTCCGCCGGGCTCGGCGGCGCCACGCCACAGTCGGCAGCGGCCTGGCGCATGCACGCCACGATCTTGTCAGATGAATCGAGCAGCGTCCCATCCCAGTCAAAAATAATAAGCATGACGGCTAGTTACCCTCGCTTTCTAGAACTTTTTGTAGGTCACTTGGCAGAGGCGCTTCCACCGAGACCTTCCTTTCACCCAAAGTGAAAGACAACGAATGGGCATGCAGAAATAAACGCTTTAACCCCTTTTCCCGAAAACGCTGATTCGCGGCGTCGTCCCCATATTTATCGTCGCCAAGGATCGGGTGGCCGGCGTACTGGCAGTGAACGCGAATTTGATGGGTGCGCCCGGTAATTGGTCTGGCCTCCACCAAGCTTGCACCCTCAATACGCTTGAGCAGCCGATATTCGGTGAGCGAGACCTTTCCCTCAATACCTGCACGAACCATCCTTTCACCGGACTGCAGCACATTTTTCTGCAGTCGTACATTCACCTGGTTTTTGCGCACAGGCCAACTCCCGCCCACCAGCGCAAGATAACGCTTATCGACCGCATGTTTTTTCTGAAGAAGTTGATGCAATTCCTTAAGAACGCCTCTTTTTTTCGAAACCATGACACAGCCTGAGGTGTCGCGATCAAGGCGGTGAACCAATTCCAAATGCCGACACTCCGGGTATATTTGGCGCAGAGATTCAATCAGGCCCATCGACACTCCACTGCCGCCATGCACCGCCAATCCCGAGGGTTTATTGACTATCATCAAGCCCTCATCCTCGTAGATCACCGCATCTCGGATCCGCGTTGCCAGCGAAGTCGACACAGGCACCGTCTCGCGTTGCGCCAACCGAACAGGCGGAATGCGCAACACATCCCCCGCCATGAGCTTGTATGCCGGCTTAGCCCGCGATTTATTCACTCGCACTTCGCCACGGCGTAAAATGTTATAAATCTTAGACTTAGGAACACCTTTTAACTCTCTCATTAAAAAGTTATCCAGCCTCTGCCCGGCAAAATCGTCAGTCACGGTGACAAACCGCACTGCGGGATTAACTAATCCGTCTGAACTCACTCAAAACCTCGGTAAATCATTGAGACAACTACTGAATACTGCTATATTCCAACGCGTAGCCGTTGGGCCCGGTTCCCGCCACAGCAGGGCTGTGTTGCAAGGGAAAACCGCCAACCGTCTACAGAGGCAGATATCGCCATAGGGAATTTGGCAGCGCCTCACCACGTGAACAAACAGTGTACCGGCGGCATTTTAGCGTAGTGCCGGTACATAAAACATTGTGCTGCCGAGATTTGCCGGCACCGTAGATGTGATAGAACTCTGTAAAAGCGACGTACGAATAGACGTTACCGATATTTGGCGCGTATACCCTGCGCCTACCGTATTAGACGAACGACGACCAGCGCGTGAACAATCGCGCCGAGAAAAGCGCGGCAACAAACGACCATGCCGCACACAATGAGAACGCTGGCCGAAAACGGCCCCGGCGCCCATAAGGCCCAATCGACTCATTGCAACGCTTATAGATGCTCAATCACGTGAGCGGCCCGACAGATCCCGGCTTTTGGGATTTGATAGCTCATGAAAAGAATGCTTATTAACGCAACTCAGCCAGAAGAGTTGCGTGTTGCCCTCGTAGACGGGCAACGCCTTTACGACCTGGATATCGAGAACCGTACCCGCGTCCAGAAAAAAGCCAACGTGTACAAGGGTAAAATTACCCGCGTTGAACCCAGCTTAGAAGCCGCTTTTGTCGACTTCGGCGCCGAACGTCACGGTTTTCTTCCCCTCAAAGAAATTTCCAAAGAATATTTCTACCGCAACCCTTCTGACGTTTCCGGCCGTGCGAAAATCAAGGACCTTGTAAAAGAAGGCACCGAAGTTATCGTCCAGGTTGAAAAAGAGGAGCGCGGCAATAAAGGTGCTGCGCTCACAACCTTTATCAGCCTCGCCGGCCGCTACATGGTACTGATGCCAAACAATCCCCGTGCCGGCGGTATTTCTCGTCGCATTGAGGGAGAAGAGCGCGCCGCTTTGCGCGATGCGCTGAACAGCATCAACATCCCAGACAGCATGGGCGTCATTGTTCGCACAGCGGGCATCGGCCGCAGCTCGGAAGAACTGCAGTGGGATTTAGACTACCTTCTTCACCTGTGGTCAGCCATTCAGCAAGCCGGCGAAGAACGCAAGGCACCCGTGCTTATCCTTCAGGAAAGCAACGTTATTATCCGCGCAATTCGCGACTATTTGCGCGACGATATCGACCAGGTCTTGATCGATTCCGAAGAATCCTACAACGAAGCGATGCACTTCGTTGAACAGGTGATGCCGCACTTTAAAAACAAGGTGCGCTACTACCAAGACCAAGTTCCCCTGTTCAACCGCTACCAGATAGAGTCCCAGATTGAATCGGCTTTTCAGCGCGAGGTTCAGCTCCCCAGCGGCGGCTCTATCGTTATCGATCCAACAGAGGCACTCGTCTCCATCGATATTAACTCTGCCAGAGCAACCAAGGGCGGCGATATCGAGGAAACAGCGCTGCAAACCAACCTTGAAGCAGCTGACGAGATTGCCCGCCAGTTGCGACTGCGTGATATCGGCGGCCTGATCGTTGTCGATTTTATCGACATGATGGCAGCCAAAAACCAACGCGAAGTGGAAAACCGGGTCCGCGATGCCATGGCAACGGACCGCGCCCGCATCCAAACCGGGCGGATCTCCCGCTTTGGCCTGCTTGAAATGTCACGCCAACGCCTCCGCCCCTCACTGGGCGAGACCAGTGCCAAAGTCTGCCCACGTTGTAGCGGCCAGGGCACTATTCGCGACACCAAATCCCTCGCCCTGTCGATTCTTCGCCTCGTTGAAGAAGAAGCGAATAAAGAGAAAAGCGCCGAAATTCGCGCCATTGTTCCTGTCAATGTTGGCTCGTATCTGCTGAACGAAAAGCGCACAGCGATACACGACATCGAGCAGCGCAGTAACGTACGTGTGGTAGTGATCCCCGCCCCACACCTGGACACACCACATTTCGAGGTAGCCCGCCTGCGCGAGAGCGACATCGACGGCGATGCCGAGGTCAGCTACAAAATTGCCGCTGAAGCGGAAAGTGAAGACGAGCAAATCAAGGCCCCACAAGCGCCCGCCGCCGCACCGGCTGCGGTGGTTCGCACATTGGCACCCAAAACACCGGCACCAGCACCCTCGCCGGCAAGCGACAAACCCGCCGACAATAAGCCTGCTGAGCAAAAGGCGGATGAGGAAGGCTTTTTCAGCAAGCTGGGTAAAAGTATCGCCGCCTTCTTTAAAGGCGAAGAGCCTGAACCCGAGCCCACTCCTGAACCACGCCGCGCCAATAATCGCAACCGCAACAACAACCGCGGCGGTCAGAACCGCAACAACAACCGCGGTGGCCAGAACCGCAACCGCAATCGTCGCCCCAACGACCAGCGCAATCGCAACAACCAAGGTGGTGACAGCGACACAGCGAAAGCGAACAGCGAACGCGGCGGCAACAAGCAAAACCGCGATAAGCGCAATGACGAGCGCGGTGACAATCGCAGCGATAGCCGCAACAACAACCGCAATCGCAACCGTAATCGCAATGATCGCGACAATACGGCGGCGAACAAAGGCAATGACAAGCCCAGCAACGACACGCGCAAGCCGGAAAACGATCAGGCCGACAGCGATAACAACGGCAATGAGTCAAACAATCGCCCGCGTCGCCGCGGCAACCGCCGCCCTCGCGGCCCCCAGGAACGTAAACGCAGTGCCGCACCCGTAGATGCTTTGCCGGAAGAGGCACGCAACAGTATTGTTGCTGAGGAGACTGCAGAGGATGCGAAGGTAAACACTGAAGCGGCTCCGACGACAGAGGCGCCCACCACAGCGGCTGAGGCTCCCGCCCCCCGCAGCGAGGAAACGCCGAACCAAGCTACTGCGCCCACTGCCCCGGCTGCAGACGTGAAGGACACCGTCAGCAACGACTCAGTGGAGGTAGAGGCAACTGAAAGCGCCGTTACTGAAAACGAGCCGGCGCCAGCCAAGCGCAATGAAGAGGCCGAACCGACAGCGACGGAAGACAGCGCAGCCGAAGCCGAGGTAGCGGAGACTGAAGCGACACCACCGTCCGATATGCCGGCGCAGGACGTCGAACCAGCCGCTGAAGCACCGGCTGAGCCGTCAGCACCGGATACAGCGGCTGAAACAGCATCAGAGCCCGAAGCGCCGATTGTAGCGAGCGAGCCTAATGCCGCGCCGTCACCCGCCGCTCCCAGCAGCGTTGCCAAGCCACAAGGCAGAGCCGCCAACGATCCGCGCGTTGCACCCAGCCCGGTTGGCACTGTGGATATCACCACGGCGCAACCGCAAGCGCCAGTGCTAGACGCCAGTGTTATGGCGCAACCTAACCCGGATCGTCCGAAGCTGCCAAGAGCGGCCAACGACCCCCGGAACTAAGTTTGACGATATCTCACCTAAGCCCGGCAAATGCCGGGCTTTTTTTGCCTAATTTTTAGCCACACCCATCTGATTTATAAGTCTTTTTTAGAAATACGCTTGTTTCAGAAACAAACCTAGGTATAATCTCGGGCTTCTCCGGAGGGGTGGCTGAGTGGTCGAAAGCACCGGTCTTGAAAACCGGCGACGGGCGACCGTCCCAGGGTTCGAATCCCTGCCCCTCCGCCATTTCTTTCTCAGTATTCACCGCCCTCTTCTGCTCCTGTATCGCACTGAAAGCCCGACTTGGAACGTCATCCCAGCGCAACTGGGCACTTTTTATTTTCGCTTAGCTCGGCACTAACACCCTCTACGGATATACTTTATTCGCTCACTGAGCGATTAAAGCGCGCCATCGACGCGAAAATCACATTGGGCAGCAAGTAGCCTGATCAAAACTGGCCGCATTCGGAAGGAAGGTGCAAGAACGGTCAACGTTGAGGCAGCTGGAACTATGACAATCGCCCTATCGCTTGCTCAGTCGCGTTGGATCGCACTCAGCGTCACATCATTCGGTTTTGCACTTTTCTCCTCCCTCTGTTTGGGGTTTTCGCTACCACCAGATAGCGAGCCGTCGCACAGCGTCAATGTCACGGCAAACTTCACGACACCGCCTGTGAAGCTACCTCTGGCGCACGGCAAGGCCGTGTCTTTTGGCATAAAAGACTGCAAGGTATACCGGCTGACAGACGCCGAGGGCGCAGCACCGCGCTGGAGTCTGCTATTCAAACCCGCCCCGTATTTTTTGCCGCAACAATGCGTGAGAGAACAACTCGCGTTTGACGGCAAGTACATTCAAATTGAAATCGGCACGCAGGCCTTGGGTGCAGGAGGCTGCTGCACCACTTACGCGGCCTACCGCAGTCAGGATGGGGAAAACTGGCAGGTTCGACGCGCTACATCGACGGAGAAATGGCAGGTACTCGACACGCCAAAATAAGGCTGCCCGACATCACCCTATTATCACTGTACTTCGTAGAGCTCCTGCAGCTGGCGCACCCGCGCGTTAGTGAGGTCTGTCAGGCAACTAAGTTCGTCCACGTGCCGGGAGCTACCCCCACTCATTAACCGAAAGACCGCTGCACAATGTTGGTCCCGATAATTCTGCCAGGCAGCTTGGCCCTGAATTAGGCTGTGCTTGATCTCCTCTCGTTCGACTAAAAAATCCTCAAAGCCATTATCGTCAATTTTCGCCTGAATCAACGTCAGGGTACCGGCTAGACTCGACTCCGCATCATCAAACGCCGCCTGGGACACACAATGCTCTTTCGGGAAATCACAAATAGGCTCGGCATAACACGCCATTCCTAGCATCAATACGACCGCGATTACACAATATTTCATCCACCAACCTCTCCCCTTTACGCAGCCCAGACCGAGCGACTTCCGGCCAACCGCCTTTTCGACTATTCGGGTGGCCTCTCGCGACAGACGACCGACAGCGACGCGAGCAATGTTTGACGCTACCATAGCAAACGAATGTAGTGTCGAGCATCACTGCCATTGCCGGCGATTAGGCAGAGCAGTTAACGCCGGGCCTCGACACGCTAACGAAGGGAATCACCAATGATTTCGAGTGAAGGACAAAGGCCCGCCGGCCTGACGGCATCATACCTTCATCAACTCTTTCCTGCGGCCATGGCTACGGCGGTGTTCGCGGCGTTTGCCCATGCGGGTCTCGTAGCCATCGCCGCACGATCGATCGGGTTGGAGCTGCTCTATATAGCCGGGCTCAGTTTTGTGGTTGCACTAGTCCCGGCCTTGGCTGGCGGGGCCATTTTACTGCTGATTTGCGGCATATTCGCCCTGCGGCTACCGGCATCGCTATTATTGTTTCTTGTCGTCATTCAAGCCGTGGCCATCGAGCTAGAAATGTTATTTTTTGAAGGCGGGTTTAACGACATTTCCTGGCAGTACGGGCTTATCACCGCTCCCGCCTCAGTAGTCGCCTGGTACCGCTCGGTCTACTACGCTCACAAAAACACATGAAAAGTGCCTTTTACCAACAGCCCAGCAACAGTGGCCTGATATTCATAGCCTCGCGGCAGCGGGCGAGTGGAGAATGAAAACCTTCAGTAATATCCTATTCCACGACGTTTAAGCGGGCTTTTCAATGGCTTACCAAGCCAATAAGCCAGCCCCGTGGTAGACATTGCACGGATTTCCTCCCTCCTCGCCTCGAATCACTCTCAAGTACAAAAATAGCTGCGTTTCAAGTTTCCAAAGTCGTGTCTAGTGCGTATCATTTGGTGAGATGATGCTTTTAACAACGGAGTCAATCATGCAAGAAAAAGCGGTTTTTCAGTCCACTACCACGGCCCCCGCCGTTGAGGTTAGTAAGGTTCTGCGCAACACCTATATGTTGCTGGGGCTAACCCTGCTCAATAGTGCGCTGTTTTCCGGTTTGGCAATGGCTATGGAACTTGGGCGCGGTGCAGCCCTGGGCCTGTCACTTGGCGGTCTGGTAATGCTGTTTGTTGTCAATGCCACAGCAAACTCCGGCAAGGGCTTGATTGCAACCTTTGTGTTTACTGCGCTTATGGGTGCGGCACTGGGTCCTATGCTAAGCGCCTATCTGGCACTTCCCAATGGCCCTGAGCTGGTAATGCAAGCCCTAGGCGGCACAGCGCTGGTGTTTTTCGGCCTGTCAGCCTATGCACTGACCACTCGTAAGGACTTCTCCTTCCTCGGCGGATTCCTGATGGTCGGCCTGCTTGTTATTGTCGTGGCGAGTATTGCCAACATCTTCTTTCAGGTGCCAGCGGCGTCTTTGGCGATATCGGCAGCGGCCGTGTTCATTATGTCTGGCCTGATCCTGTTTGATACCAGCCGTATTATCCACGGCGGTGAAACAAACTATATTCGCGCCACCGTTGCGTTGTACCTGGATATCTACAACCTATTCGTACACCTGCTGCACCTACTGGGTGTATTCAGCGGCGACGATTAAGCCCCGTTTCGGCCCCACTTTCAGGTGGGGCCTTATCTCTACTCAGCAACTGACCATTCTTTACTATGCGCTTTGCCATTATGCTCAACGGTGTCAACGCAAAGGGCAATACCCCACACGCTATTGGCTTCTGCGAAGCGCTGCTTGCCGCCGGGCATGAGTTAGGCTGTATTTTTTTCAGTGGCGAGAGTGTTGCACTGGCAATGTCCGACCCCGACTCGGCCTCAGAACTAGAACAGTGGCAAGCCATCGCTGAGCGCGCAGGTACCGAGCTCAGCCTTTGTAGCAATAGCGCCAACGCACGAGGATTGACGCCCGAGAAGCTGCCCGAACACTGTGCGATAGCCGGGCTGGCCTACTGGCTCGAGCAAGACAGCCGCGCACAACGCAGTCTGCGATTTTCGGGGTAGACCATGTTGCTGCTAGTGAGCCAAAACCACACACTTCAACACGCCTGCGACTTGGCGCTCACTGCCCTCGTGTTTGGCCAAGACGTTCAGTTTGTGTTGTGGCCTGATGTTTTCGCTTCGCTCTGCGCAAATCCGCCGCTTTGCTCGCAACTCGAGGAATTCGGCCTCACCCGAATCTACACCAAAGGCGCCACGACCACCGCAACTCACGCGACTGGCATTGAGGTAACCGAACTGAGCGATTCGGCGCTGCAAACCCTTATTGCCAGTGAAGAAAAGGCACTCAGCTTTTGACCACGCTACACCTATTACAGGCTAACGACAGCCTGGAACGCGCCCTACCGTGCATTGCCTGCGGTGATGTCGTGGTTTACCTGAATACTCTCGCGGCGCAACACGCGCAATCTAGCGGGCTTGAACGCGCGCAAGAACATTATCAACTCGGCGACCAAGGCCACCCAGAGGCGGTAAGCATCAACTATTCACAACTCGTTACACTGTGCACCCGGTACAGACACTGCCTCAGCTGGTAAAATTCCCCCTCTGTGCAACCATCATCTGGGCGGCTCCCACACCATGAGCGCACGCCCTGGAAACAAAGGCCTGTTATGACTGAACACCCCTTCGCACAATATGTGCGAATTCTTGGGAAGGGTAAATCCGGCTCCCGCTCGTTGACGCTGGAAGAAGCGCGTAGCGCCATGACCATGCTTCTGAATGGTGAGGTGGAAGACGTCCAGCTCGGCGCGTTTTTGATGCTGCTGCGAGTGAAAGAAGAAAGCCCAGAGGAACTCGCAGGTTTCGTCCACGCGGTGCGCGACAGTCTATCTTTGCCGGGACTTTCCGTGGACCTGGACTGGGCAAGTTATGCCGGCAAACGGCGCCAGCAAGCCTGGTATCTGTTGGCGGCGCTGGCGCTGGCCGATAGCGGCGTTCGCACGGTGATGCACGGTGCAGCTGGCCACACAGCAGGCCGCGCCTACAGCGAACAACTTTTGCGGGAACTTGGCGAGCCTGTGGTAGAAGACCTCTCAGAATGTGCGACGGCACTTGAACAAGGTAATTTCTGCTACCTGCCGTTGCGTTTATTCTGCCCGGGCCTGCAACGGATGATGGAGATGCGCCAGTTGTTTGGACTGCGCTCCCCGGTTCATAGCCTCGCCAGGCTAATCAACCCCTTCGCCGCGCCCCACTCCCTGCAAAGTATTTTCCACCCCGCCTATAGCGACAGTCACCAACAGGCCGCTGCGCTGCTTCAGCAACCCCATGCTGCAGTATTTAAAGGCGAGGCCGGCGAGGCCGAGCGCAAGCCGGAGGCTATCTGCAAGGTGAAAACGGTACACAACGGCGTACTGGGCGAACAAGAGTGGCCAAAACTGCTCGACGGCCGCCAAACCTGGCAAACCGAGCTCAGCAGCCTGTGCCTTCGCGAGGCGTGGTGTGACGACAACATCAGTGAATACGGCAAGTACGCCGTATTAGGCAGCATTGCCATTGCCGTGCAACTTCGCACTCCCCAACTTGATATCGATGCAGCCTACGCAAAAGCCACCGAGATCTGGTCTGCGCGCAATCGTAGCCGTTTAGGATAACCACCAATATGACCAGCCAGTTCATTCAGCCCGAGCAATACCAACACTTATTAGACGAAAAAGTAAGTGCTTGTCGCAGCCTGTTTGGCGATCTCGGCCTGCCCTCCCCTCAGGTTTTTCCGTCTTCCCCCAAGCACTATCGTATGCGTGCTGAATTTCGTGTGTGGCATGACAATGATGACCTGTTCTATGCCATGTTCGACCCTAACGACCCCAAAGTACCGCTGCGTGTCGACGACTTCCCCGTAGCCAGCGAGGCGATCTGCAAGCTGATGCCCGTGCTGCGCTCCGAGCTCATTAGTACCCCCGTGCTGCGCCACCGCCTGTTTCAGATCGAATTTCTAAGCACCCTCAGCGGCGGCATGCTAGTCAGCCTAATTTACCACCGGCGGCTTGACGACGCGTGGCAGACGGCAGCCACGGCCTTAACGGAGCAGCTTGGCATCAGTATTATCGGCCGCAGCCGAAAACAGAAGTGTGTTATCGGCCAAGACTATGTGGAAGAGACCCTCCCAATCGGCAACAGCCAATACCACTATCGCCAATACGAGGGCGGCTTTACGCAACCCAATGCTCAGGTGAACTGCAAAATGATCGAGTGGGCCATCGCACATGCCGGAGGCGACGAAAAGCGCGATCTGCTGGAGCTTTACTGCGGCAACGGTAACTTCACTGCCCCGCTTTCACGCAGCTTTCGCAAAGTTTTGGCCACAGAAATATCCAAAACCTCAGTAAAAGCCGCCAGGGAAAACTTCGCTCACAACGGCCTGGATAATATCGATATTCTGCGTATGTCGAGTGAAGAATTTACCAGCGCACTCAATGGTGAACGGCAGTTTCGGCGAATGGAAGGAAAAGACCTCGCTGACTACGATATTGGCTGCGTGCTTGTCGACCCTCCCAGAGCAGGGCTCGACGCCGGTACGCGCGAGCTCATTGCCCGCTTTGAGCGCATCATCTACATTTCATGCAATCCGCAGACATTGCGCAGAGACCTAGAGCAATTACGCGGCACACATCACACAATCGCCTTCGCGCTGTTTGACCAGTTCCCCTACACTGACCACATGGAATGCGGCGTGATTCTGCAAAGACAGTAAAGCTGCCAATAATAGCAACAAGGATTCTGACAATTATGACCGTCAAACTGACAGATAAAGAAATCGCCGATGCATTGAAACAGCTGCCTCACTGGCAATTAGAAGGCGATAAACTCACTCGCCAGCTGGAGTTCAATCATTTTGTCGACGCCTTCGCCTTTATGACGCGCGTCGCCCTGCGAGCAGAAAAAATTGATCATCACCCCGACTGGAGCAATAGCTACAACCGCGTCGATATTGCCCTGACCAGTCACGACGCTGGCGGCCTTACGGCCCGCGACCTTGCCTTAGCGGCCGCTATCGATAAGGAAGTCTAGGTTTACAGCACATGAACGCCGGCCTCGATAAGACGGCGGCTTAAATATTCATCCAGCGCATCGAGGTCTTCTGGGTGAATATCGATGACGGTCATGCCGCGTTGCGCGCAAATCTCGGCACGCGCCATTCTGGCAGACAGCACATCGGGGTGCTCAGTCCCCCCCCACACCTCTAGGCAAAGCTGGTATTCCGGTAGAAAAAAGTCGACATCGCCTGCCGTTGGCGCGGCCAGGGGCTGCTCACTGGCGTAGCGCAAACCGGCAAAGTACAGCCAGTTGGCAACCTGGCGGTGAGCATCGCTACTGCACTGACGGCCATCAGCACTGCGACACTCACTCAGCAAATCATCACCGCGCTGACTGCGCCGGTGGAGCTCACGTAACGGTGGATGCGCCAGCATGTCCTCAGGCCACATCACATAGCTTTGGCCGCTTTGCGGGCTATCACAGGTTTGCCCGCCCAATGCCTGACCACTGCCACTTGCCTCCCAGCCACGGCGACCTGAGACGATATAACCGAGCGCACACAACAGCCGGTTTGTCTGCCTGGCGGAAATACCCAGCGGTTTGCCAAGCTCTGCCGCCGACAGCAAACGCTGACTCTCCATCGCTTGAAACAGGCGGTGTTCGATAATTGCCGGCGGCCAAACAATATAACGCCCATAGCGCTTACTGTTTACGTAACGCCCACCTTCAAATTCACCCTTTGCGGTCAGCGCCCAACCATCGTCAATTTTCCGTATCCAGCCATAGTCCTTTAACGTGGCAAACAGCTGCTGCACGGGCAGCTCCAGCTGACGCGCCAGGGCCGAAGTCGACAAGCCGTCCTGACTCACGATCTACGCCCCCGGGTAACGCGATGCCAGCGCCGCATAGACCTGGTCGGCAAAATCCGCCGCGTCGCTATCTAACTCAGTCAGCACTTCCACGAGGTGGACATTATCTTCCTTGCCCGCCCAGGTTTTAATGTAGCTACCGTCTTTGTAGCCGTGGTCTTGGCGGAAGAAGTTCAAGACATTCTTGCCAACATATTGGCGATAGAGGGTGACAAAATCCAAGCCGACAGCCAGCAGTAGATCCCTGAATAACGCGACCGAAAATGAACGACTAACCAAGCTGTGACTGGCCAGCGCCTCTGTTGCGGTTAACACATCAGTCGACTTTTGCTCGCTATTCTCAAGCTCTGCAAGCATCTCTGCGGCAATAGCCTCGTGCGATTTTCCAGCGGCGAATAAGGCGCTCATACCGAAGTGCCAAATATCGACAACTTCCAGCTGAACCTGCTCGAGATCCGTGTCCTGTTTTTTCCACCACTTATATCCTTGGTGATCCATCAACTCACCGCACTCGATCCAAACAGCGCGGTACCATTCGTACTGCTGGTCGATCCACTGCGGATGCACGCGCTGGTTCATCCGGTCTTGCATCGCAAGCATGGTACAAAAAGCCTGTTGTTGAGCGTGAGTAGACACCAGCATTTCCCCGTAATTAAAAAACGGGATCATCATAAACAATTGATGGGAAAAGAGCACTTACGAAGCGGCTATGCAGCGCTCTCGAAATGTCTCTGAGGCATTGAGCAGGCGCCGCATCGTCGCACTGTCGAGGCTGGCGCGCTCGTCGCTCTCTACCAGAGGAAGGATGACAGCAGGGATCTGTGCGGCAAAATTTGCGGCATACACCAAGCGCCGCGGCTCTGACCAGATCATCACCGACGAACTGGGGCCATGCATGGTGTAGCGCTTACTGCGCACACGGTTAGGCTTCCACATGAGGCCTCCTAGGCACAGTCGCGCTTGTGTTGTGTGGGCTTGGACGAATCGAGCACGACGCGCACATTGCGCCCGCAGGCAAAATCAACCACCGGCAGGGGAATGCCGTGAAGCAGTACTGCCACGGCCGCCTCTGGGAGATCCGGCAGGCAGAGCATGTCCTTGGGCTCTTCGCCCTGAGGGAAGAAGATCAGCAGGTCGTAAATGCTCACCCGCCCATCCTCAACAATTTTGTGCAACTCAAAGCAGGCACCATCAATTACGCGAGGAAAAACATGATCCACACCCAGGTGGTTCACGTTTCCTTTGTCGTCGTAACCGAGGAGATAACTGGCAATGAGCATTTGACCTCCTGACAAGGCCTGTGGCGATGACAAGATTGTCGCTATTAGCGGCTAAAACCACTATCCGGTCATTTACTTACCGGCCTAAGATCACTGCCTAAACGCCCGCGGATTAAGCGGCTCAGCCGGCTCGCTACTACCCCGCCAAGGGTTGATATCCAGACCACCACGCCGCAAGTAGCGCGCGAAGACCGTTAGTGTTTCTGTGTGGCATGCTCGCTGAATGTCGCAAAAAATCTGCTCGACACACTGCTCGTGAAAATCGTTCTGCTGGCGAAAGGAAACCAAATACCGCAGCAAACTTGCTTCATCGATTTTGGGGCCTCGGCAGCGAATGCTCACGGAGGCCCAATCCGGCTGTCCCGTCACTGGGCAGCGCGATCGCAACAGGTGGCTGTAGTATTGCTGATCGACGACCTCACCGTCGTCACAGCGCAGCAATTGTGCGCTTGGCTGATAATCGCTGATGTCGATATCCAGCGAATCCAGGCACTGCCCTTCCATCGACTCGGGACATAAGGTTTTATCCCAGTGCTCCGGTCGGTGCAAAATGACCTTTACCTCGGCGCCACAGGCCTGACTGAGATCCTCCGTCAATGCCGACAACACCGCTTGCTCTGAATCAAAGGCGGTTTGGTTGAAGGAGTTTAAATACAGCTTGAACGACTTTGACTCGACAATAAACGGTGACGCCGCCGGAAAATGAAACTCTCCCACCGCAACATGGGGCTTTCCACGGTGGTCTAGCCACGACAGCTCAAAGGCGTTCCAAACGTCTACCCCGTAGAAATGGGTCGCGCCGTCAATGCCGAGGCGCTGGCGCCCCTCGCTGCGCGCAATGGGATGCAGCACAGAGGGATCATAGTGCTCCGGGTAGTCTACCTGCGCGCCCAGCGGCCCGTGAATGCCCATAATGCCTCCCCTACTGGCGCAAGCGCTTACCGGTGTTAAGCAGATACATGCAGTAGCCATAGGCCAACAGCGTAAATACCCCCACCATCAAGAAAGCGGTACCCACATTCACATCCGAAACCCCTAGCACCCCATAGCGAAAGGCATTCACGATGTAGAGCATGGGATTTAAACGCGACACATCTGCCCAAAATTCTGGCAGCAAATCTATCGAGTAAAAAACACCACCCAAGTAGGTCAGCGGCGTTAACACAAACACCGGCACAATCGACACATCATCGAAGTTATTGGCGTACACCGCATTGATGAAGCCAGCCAACGAAAACATGATGGACGTCATCAGCACAATGCCAACCGTAACGCCAATATGCTGTATGTGCAGGCGAGTAAAAAACAGTGACAGCAAGGTGACGATCAGGCCGACCAACAAGCCCCGTGCCACACCGCCCAACACATAGCCCCACAACACCGTGTTGTTGGACATCGGGGATACCAGAATTTCCTCAACAAAGCGCTGAAACTTCGCCCCGAAGAACGACGACACCACATTGGAGTAGGCATTGGTGATTACCGACATCATAATCAGGCCAGGCACGACAAATTCCATGTAAGTAAAGCCGCCCATCTCGCCAATGCGGGAGCCGATCAAGGCACCAAAAATTATAAAATACAGCGACATGGTAATGGCTGGCGGCAACAGCGTTTGCATCCATATTCTCAAAAACCGCCGGATCTCCTTGCGCACAATTGTGATAAAGGCGATCCACTGTTCACGCGTTGTCATGTTTTATAACCTCGTAGTGAGCCGCGCTAGCTCTTCGCTAACAACGACACAAATAATTCTTCAAGACGATTCGCCTTGTTACGCATACTGGTAACTTCAACGCCCTGCTCACTCAGGGCCGCAAACACCGCATTCAGGGAACCGCCCTTCTCCAGCGCGACTTCCAGCATTTGCTCATCCGTTTTGTGGGTTTCAAAGCCCGCAATTGAAATGGTATCGGGCAGCGGCTCTTTGGTATCGAGCACGAAGGTCTCTCTGTGAAGCTGCTTAAGCAGTGTCTTCATCGCCGTGTTTTCAGCAATTTCGCCGCTGTCGATAATGGCAATGTTCCGGCACAGGCTTTCCGCTTCTTCGAGGTAGTGCGTCGTTAAAATGATGGTCGTGCCGCGCTGGTTGATTTCCTTCAGAAAGGCCCACATCGAACGGCGCAGCTCAATGTCCACCCCAGCGGTGGGCTCGTCGAGGATCAATAGGCGCGGCTCATGTACCAGCGCGCGAGCAATCATCAAGCGGCGCTTCATACCACCCGACAGCATGCGTGAGGCAGTGTTGCGCTTTTCCCACAAATCCAGCTGCCGAAGGTAGGTCTCGGCGCGCTGCTCGGCCAACTCTCTGGTCAAGCCGTAGTAACCTGCCTGATTAACGACAATATCCCAAACGCTTTCAAAATTCGAAAAATTGAATTCCTGAGGGACAATGCCAATCTCTTTCTTGGCGAGCGCTAATTCGTTATCGATCGAGTGGCCAAACACACTCACCGAGCCCGCCGTCTTCTTTACCAACGAGCAAATAATGCCAATGGTCGTCGACTTTCCCGCGCCATTGGGGCCAAGCAGAGCAAAGAAGTCGCCCTCCTCAACACATAAATCAATCCCTTTCAGTGCTTCAAAGCCGTTGTCGTAGACCTTGCGTAACCCTCGTATTTCTAGGGCTTTGCTCATAGTGATTTCCCATCGTTTAGATAGTGAGAAGGGCCGGTATTTTGCCACGGTGCAGAGATCGAATACACTGGCGCGCTGAATTCATTGCTACGGAGCCCCTGTGAATAGTCGATCGCTGTATTTCCACCAACTCTTCGACCAACTCTTTCAAACCTGCAAAAGCGGCCTGGAGGGCCACGGTGCCTACACACAAGACGCTGTCGACGACTTACTAAATGGCTTTGAGGCACTGCAAAAGCAACTCAGCGGTGACGATGCCCTGGCGCGAGGCCAGGCCCTGCTGTGCCAAATCATTGCGCACTTCCCCGACATCACCCCGATGATGCACCGCGACCTGCTGTGGTATTTCGGTGGTGATTGCCTGCACTACCTCAGCGACGCTGAACTTGAGCAATACCAGCAGCTCGAGGAACGCTACCACGCCACTACGGCGTGTGAGGATGACGCAGACAGCGGTCACTATCGGGACTTGCGTGCCAAGGTATTCGGCATGCACTAGCCCTTTAGCCCCTCACTGCCCACCGCGCGTGGGCAAAAAGTACAAAAGTACAGACGAAAAAAAAGCGAAACATACGTTTCGCTTTTTATTTTTGGAGCGGGAAACCGGGTTCGAACCGGCGACCTCAACCTTGGCAAGGTTGCGCTCTACCAACTGAGCTATTCCCGCAAATCTGTTTTGCGCTTACTGCGCAGCGGAGAAATAATATTTCTCCCTTTTTCTTTTGTCAACAGCGACTTAGAGCAATCTCTTTAAGTCATTTTGCTGACACCGCACCGGCATTTCACATCCGATGAAGCAGAATAAATGGCGTCCCCTAGGGGACTCGAACCCCTGTTACTGCCGTGAAAGGGCAGTGTCCTAGGCCACTAGACGAAGGGGACGCCGCAAACCTCTCACTAGAGCTGCTACCCTTAGCGAGAGCGGCGGCAATTCTAAGATTTGCCCTTGAGCGCGTCAAGGTGGCAAGTCTCTGTCATTACCGCATTCTGGCGAAAGAAAAAACGGCCGGTCTTTTCTTCCCTGCTCTGCAGTGCAAGCACTACAGGGCGAAATAAATGGCGTCCCCTAGGGGACTCGAACCCCTGTTACTGCCGTGAAAGGGCAGTGTCCTAGGCCACTAGACGAAGGGGACGCCGCAAACCTTCCAGGCTGCGAGTCACTGTTGCCTGAAAGTGGCGCGAATTTTAGGGAGCCTGCTCGCTGCCGTCAAGCCTGAATTTACCGCAAACGCAAAATAATGCGTTTTTTCAGTA
Organism: uncultured Spongiibacter sp.; assembly: GCF_964011655.1. NCBI lineage: Bacteria > Pseudomonadati > Pseudomonadota > Gammaproteobacteria > Cellvibrionales > Spongiibacteraceae > Spongiibacter > uncultured Spongiibacter sp. Next base: position 23,851 of record NZ_CAXGPO010000029.1, read on the forward strand.
ATTCTGTCGATTTTTTATTCAAGCTGCGCAGAAATCGGTCAAGCTTCTGATTTATCTAGAGTTAGCGACACCGAGTTGATGCAATACCGCAGCCCTGTGGGCGCCGGACCGTCACTAAACACATGCCCTAGGTGAGCATCGCAGCGAGCGCAAACGACCTCTTCGCGGATCATGCCATGACTAGTATCGCGGTTGATTCCGAGAGCGCCTTCGTCGGCTGGCTGGTAGAAGCTCGGCCAACCTGAGCCAGAGTCGTATTTCGTTGTTGACGAGAACAGCGCCTCACCGCAGCAACGGCATCGGTATACGCCGTCGGCAGACTCTTTATAATATTTGCCGGTGAACGCGCGTTCCGTGCCCTTCTCGCGACATACATGGTATTCCTCCGGGCTAAGAAGTTCCCGCCACTGCGCCGCGGATTTTACGACTTTTTCCATCAATATCACTCCACTTGCAAGCCTTTGAAGACGTATACTGTTGCTAACTGTTGATCGCGAGGCAATTCCGCCAGCACCAATCACTTACGATTAGAAGATCGCCATGAGCCATTATTACAAATCCAGCAAACTTCAGAACGTCTGTTATGACATTCGCGGCCCGGTTTTGCACCGCGCCAATGAATTGGAAGAGGAAGGCTATCGCATCCTCAAGCTCAATATAGGCAACCCGGCGGCATTTGGATTCAACGCGCCAGAAGAGATCATTCAAGACGTGATTCGGCTGCTGCCGGAGAGTGAGGGCTACAGCGACTCTAAAGGCTTGTACTCAGCCCGAAAAGCCGTCATGCAGGAATGCCAGAAAATCGGTATTCCCGGTGTTGAGGTTAATGACATCTACCTGGGCAACGGCTGTAGTGAGCTAATTACCATGGCAACCCAGGCGCTGTTAAACATCGGCGACGAGGTGCTTATCCCCTCCCCCGATTATCCGCTGTGGACAGCGGTGGTATCTCTGAGTGGTGCCAAGCCGGTTCACTACCTCTGCGACGAAGAGAATGACTGGCAGCCGTCACTTGACGACATTCGCGCAAAAATCACCGACAAGACCCGCGCCATCGTTATCATCAACCCGAACAACCCCACCGGTGCGGTGTATAGCCGGGAGATGCTCGAAGCGCTGGTCGATATTGCAGAAGAACACAACCTGGTGGTTTTTGCCGACGAGATTTACAGCAAAATTCTCTACGATGATGCCGTGCATATTCCTCTGGGTAGCATTAGCCGCGACGTGCTATGCCTGACCTTCAATGGCTTGTCCAAAGCCTATCGACTGGCGGGTTTCCGCAGTGGCTGGATGGTGGTGTCCGGCGCTAAAGACCGCGCGGCCGATTACATCGAAGGTTTAGATATGCTGTCGTCAATGCGGCTGTGTGCCAACGTACCGGCTCAGCACGCCATACAAACGGCATTAGGCGGTTATCAGAGTATTAACGAGTTGATCCTTCCCGGTGGGCGCCTGCTTGAACAGCGCGACCTCGCATGGCAGATGCTCAACGATATTCCCGGCGTCAGTTGCACCAAGCCCGCCGGCACTATCTACATGTTCCCCAAGCTGGACCCCGAGGTTTACCCGGTGGCCAATGACGAGCAACTGGTACTCGACCTGCTAAATCAGGAAAAAATACTGTTGGTGCAGGGCACCGGTTTCAACTGGCACACCACGGACCACCTGCGTATCGTCTTTTTGCCCAATAAGCTTGATCTGGCAGACGCCATTGAGCGCTTTGGCCGATTCCTGCAGGGTTACCGCAAAAAACTACGCGCCGTTAGCTAGGCGCGCGATAGTGAAGTACCTTGAGGGCGGCATCCGTGTCGCGCTCAGGGAAATCTGCTCGCCCTGCCAAACGCTCACAAAACTGTGCCTCGGGCCAATATTCTGCAACGCGGTCGCGAAGAAAAGCCTCACCCAGCAGCGGCGAATTCAAACAGATCAGCACATCCGCCCCCGGCGCGCAGAGACTGCCCATCCTCGACAGCAGACGCCCGTAATCTCGCGCCGCATCAAAACTGCCGGCCTGCCGCGATGGCGGATCACAGATCACCACATCATAGGGGCCGAGTTTTTTTAGCTTTCCCCAGCTCTTAAAAATATCGTGACCGAGAAACACCGGCGCGCCGCTGTCGGCGTCGTTCAGGCGATGGTTCTCCCGCCCGGTGCGCAACGACGATTTACTCATATCGATATTGACGATCTGGCTCGCCCCGGCCTTGCTGGCCGCGACCGAAAAAGCACAGGTGTAGGAAAATAAGTTCAGTACCCGACGGCCATCTGCCCGCGCCGTCAGCCAGCGCCGCGCCGGCTGCATATCCATAAAGTAACCAATGTTCTGCCGTCCGCCCAATTGCAGCGCGAATCGTAAACCATCCTCCACGGCATACATTGGGCTCGGCACGTCGCCCCAGAGAGTTTGCAGATCAGCATCGCGCTGATAGCGATGTTGCACTATCGCCGCGGTAAAATGTGGCGCCAGCGTCTCCGCAAGAGCCGTGCAGAAACCAGCCCAAAAATTCCCCGGTGGCTCGCGATACAGCACGATCCACAGCAGTGGAGAGAAGTAATCCACCGTCAACCACTCATAGCCGGGATAGCATTGCCCACGACCGTGAAACAAACGCCGACTTTCACCGTCTGCGCAGCGCTGCGGCCATTGCTCAAGTTTTACCTGGCTCAATAAGCCTTCAACATTTACCTCTACCCGCTCGGCCATCACACTACGCCTCTCCGGCACTGACGCGGTACATCACCTGATCGCGATAGCCCGTGGTTACCGTAATAAAGCCCTGCCACTGCGCATCTAGCGCGGCGTCGTTGCTGTCGACCAGCAGCGGACGCCCCGCCAATCCGCTCAGCTTGCCCTTGCTCGCCAGCACCTGAAAATTGTCCCGACCAATACGGCGAATAAGCGCAGGAGTGAGCTGCTGATTGCCCCGCCCTAAGATATGCCCTTGGCCACCTATCGCGGTAATCAGCACGGTTATAGGCCCCTGGTGATGATCCATCACCTCACTAATTTGCTGAGCATTGGCATCGGCCTGCAGCAATTCACCGCCGCGCACCAGGTCAAAACCGAGCAAGGTATAGGGCAGACCCAGTGCCTCCATAAACCCGGTTGTGGTACTGCCCGGGCCGACGATGTAAAGGCAGTCCTCGTCATAGTTTTCCATTAATTCATCTGCAATATCGGCGATTACCAATTCTTCAACTTCCCGGCCGCCCTGTTTCACTTGCTGCAGAAAACCACCCAAGCGCGGCACCATCAGTTCGCCGTAGTGACGTGAACGCACTCGCCCCTGAGCGAAGGCGGCCTCGTCGATATCCCTGACCTCTTGCAGCCCGATATCCACCAAATCACCATCGATCAGCGCCCGCAATATCGCCGCCGCTGCCTGAGGGTTAACGGCATAGACCGCCGAATGCATTTTCACTCCTGCTGGCAGCCCCAATACCGGCAGGCTCTCGCCCACCGCACTGTAAATATCTCTGGCGGTGCCATCGCCGCCAACAAACAGCACAATATCGACCTGTTCGTTTAGTAAACACTGGGCGGCGCGGCGCGTGTCTGCCGCTGAGCTCAGCGCCCCGGCGCGGCCAACCGACGTAAAGGTAAGACCCGCTTCGCGGCACGCCTGCTCAGCCATGGCACCATCAAAGCCATACACCGCAAGCTGCTCCGCCACGGGTGCTAGCGCAGCCAAGCAGCGCACAGCTCTTGGCAGAGAACGGCTATTCGCCATTTCTTCAGCCACCGACTGGCGCAGCCTGTCAGGCAGTGTATCGCTGCCTTTTAAGCCCTCAGGACCTCCCAATCCAGCGTAGGGGTTAACGATCAAGCCCAGCTTAAACATCTATTACCTCAACTTCTGCCGCGATCTGCGGCCAATACTTAGAGACAGCCAATACGGCAGCGCCATAGCATAGCGGTCATAATTTGCATTTACCCTCGGTAGAACTAACCTTGGAATAAACGTTTAGGATTTTCGCTATGTCCAGACACAACCCAACAGCAAGCTCGCCAAGCCACACCGCTCAGGAGCGCTTTGAAAAACGCTACGGCGCGTGGTTGATCGATGATAACGGCCGGGAAATCCCCATCGACGCCCACAAAGTTGAATCCTGCCTCGATGCACTCAGCGGCAGCGACGACGAATTTATTTGCTACCTTGCAAAGCAGCGAGCAAGTTAAGCTGCGCTGCGCTCAGCGCTTTACCCACTCCCCGGTAATCGCAATACGCAAACTCCCGGCGCTCCGGGTAGTGTTTGCGTAACGCATCAAATTGCTTGGCGGGGTTCTCCGTCAGTAGACTCTCTCGAAATCGTTTGTCGTCGGCGCAAACGTCGTACACCGCCGCAACTGCTTCGCGCAGCAGCGCGTTGTCACCCTCGGCCTTCAAACCAATACTCGGGCGCGGCAGTGCTACCTCAGGCAAGGCTAGTTCCCCACTGCCAATATCTGCCACATAATCTGCTAAGCGCTCGGCAATCATACGCGTACCAGCCACTTTACCGTCGAGACTGTAACCCGCGATATGCGGCGTTGCGATCAAGCATAAATCCGCCAAGCGCTTATCGACGCTGGGCTCGCCCTCCCAGACATCCATTGCCAAATGAATATCCGGGCGCTGCTTCTTAAGGGCCAACAAATCGTGAGTTGCAATCACTCCGCCGCGACCAGCGCTGATCAATAACGCCCCGTCCGGCAAACCGCTTAGCTGCTTCGCCGAAAGCATATGATAACTCGGGTAGTTACCGCCGGTAGTCAGTGGCGCGTGCACGCTCATCACCTCACATCGCAATACCTCGTCGAGTGTACTCAGGCGTGGATCGCTGTCTTGCGCCAGCAGGGGGTCGTAAGCCACGCTATCGATGCTCAGGCGCGCCAAACGCTCAGCAACCGTTCGCCCCACATTCCCAAACCCAACAAGGCCGACTCGTCCGCCGTGTCGCAATACCTCCAGGCGATCACCGCAGGCACAAATAACGCTGATGACATAGTCCGCCACCGAATTGGCATTGCAACCGGGGGAGGTATAAGCGGCAATGCCGCTACGCGCCAGATAGTCCATATCCAGGTGATCTGCGCCAATGGTGCAGGAGCCAACAAACTCAATTTGACTGCCGGCAAGCAAATCGCGGTCAACCCTGGTGACTGACCGCACAATCAGCGCTTGGGCGTCTCCGAGCTCCGCCGCAGCGAGCGTGCGCCCTGCAAAACGGCGAATCTCGCCAAAGGGCGCGAACATGGCGTCAGCGTAAGGCACATTCTCGTCGACCAATATCTTGAGTGGCAGCACAACTATCCCCAATTCAAAGCGCGTGAATACCGCGCCAGTAAACGTTCGATAAGCGCCTCGGGCAAACCGCCGCTGGCGGCGCCAATTGCAGATACCTCTGCCGGATAACGCAGCCCCTGTAGACAGCGCTCGTCCAGTGGCACATCGCGGCGCAACTGCGTGAGCTGACGGTAGAGAAACAGCGCGTCCCGATGTTGCGAAAATCGCTGAGCAAGGCCTTTGGCACCACGCACCGGCAAACTGGCCAGCGCATCAAGGTTGTTAAAAATCGCCTCGAGTGAGCTGAAATGCTGGAATATCACCTTCGCGGTTCCCTCCCCCACGCCTGGCAAACCGGGAATGCCATCTACACGATCGCCCGCCACCGCCAGATAATCGGCCAAAGCCTCGCAATTCACGCCTTTTTCCATTTGCCACGCTAGGCGAGTCTGCGCATCGCGGCCAATATCCTGCAGGCGATCAGCATCGCTGCGAAGAATTTGCGCCAGGTCTTTATCGCGACTTAACACTGTTACCGCGTCGCCCCACTGCTGCGCGGCGCTCGCCGCAGTCGCTAGCAGGTCATCTGCCTCGAATTGCTCATCAGCACAGCAGGCAAGACCCAGCGCCTCCGAAACGGCGCGACAACAGCGCAGTTGAAACGCCAGCTCGTCGTCCGGCAGTGCCCGCTGCGACTTATAACCACTATACAAGGCCTCACGAAAGCCCTGCCCCAGGCTTTCATCAAAGGCCACCAGCACCCGACTCGGCTGCTCGGCATGCAAAAACCGCAGCAAACACGTCAAATAGCCCTGCACCGCATGCAACGAGTAGCCCTGCTCGCTATAAAATTGCGCTGGTTGAGAGAAGTAGGCGCGAAAGATATAGATCGATGCATCCAGGCAGTAGAGACGCGCCGTCATCGCCACAGTGCCGCCAAGGGTAAATCGCGCTCAGACGGCGCCCCGACCCCGCCAAACTCAATGGCTAGCGCCTGCTGAAAGCTTGTCGCTCGACCGGGCAAACCCTCGCGCAAATACCTGCGGGCTTGCTGCCACACGGCCAGGGCAAAGGAAAAATTATCACCCGGCGCGGCATCTAAATTATCAATACTCAACGCAAAAGGCAGGCCAGAGGCCAAGCAAAAGAACCACTCTAACGCTTGGGGTTTGCGCTCTACTAACTCAAACTGCTGTTGCTGCTCAGCGCTGCGGCCATCGGGCTCATACCAATAACCATAGTCCAGCAGTTTTCGGCGCTGCTCGCCGGCAATGCACCAGTGCGCAACTTCATGGAGGGCACTGCGGGCAAAGTCGTCGCGGTAAAAAATCGTATTGGCCTGCTCCCCGCTTGCCGGCTGGTATAGGGGCTCATCCGCGCCGCCGCACAGCAGGCAGTTTTCGCCGCGAGCAAAGCACCTGGCAAACACCTCGGCGATACGCTGATCTGCTGCGAGTGCAGCTGCGGGTGCAACTGCGGGTGCAACGGCAGCCGCGTGTATGGCCCGCTCAGTCATTATATTGCAAGCCGCGCTGCGGGCAGCCGTCCTCTACTTGATGGCAAGGCTGTTGCTGTAGCCACTCCAGGTAGCCTTCGCTCAAAAACTCAGCGCCGGCAAGCAGGTGTTGAATATAGCGGCTCTGCGGCAGCAAGCCGCGAGTGATGTAAGCCGGATTCGCCATATACACCCACGCGTTTTGCGTTGTCTCAATGGTCTGCACGCTCAGCACCTCGCGGCTATACCGCACAGGCGTCCCCTCGTAGTGATCCATCAGGGCAATATCGCCCTGGCCCCGTAAACGGTACAGCACCCCTTCAACGTGTTGGTCGTGGGCAGGCACCACATTGGCGTAGGCAACACCGGGGTTATTGTGCGCTTCCTTGTTAAAACACAGCACAAAATTCGTCAGGTGCGCCGCCTCAGCGGTAAGGAAATCAAGGCCCCTGGCACGCATTCGAGCCGGGTTCATATTTGAGCCATAGGCGAAGTAGTAACAACTGCTCACTGCAAGACTATCCAGAAAAACTTGGCAAAAGGGGAAACTACAGGTAATTTTATCAGAAAGGGATAGCACCGCGCTTGGCGCGTCAGCCGCTAAGTGATCGCCCCCGCTACGTGAGGATGCATCATGGCTACACGTAACCTAGGCAATACCCCCTCGGCGCAGATCTTGCCCTTCCCTACCAACGCCGCCCGCACCGAGCCGAGCATCGTCGCGGTATCACCGGAATTTCAAGGCTATTGCCTGTTATACGCTCATCACGCACTGTCCACAGACAAACTCTATGCCCTGCGCATCTTATGCTGGGCACGGCTCGATAACGGCGACGACGTGGCCTTGGTGCCCTGGCTCGACGGTGTTGCTCGCTGCAGCGAGCTCAACGATGCCCAAACGGGTTTATCTCAGGGTTACTTTGACCCTATTGCAGAGCAGCGCTTTGATGTGATGCCCGCCCACCACAGCGCCATACTGGACAGCCTATGCCCCAAGCAGGCGTCTAGCGATAATAGCGTGATTCAAGAAATTCCCGACCTGATAGGCAGTCATGCCGCTCTGCTGCACGACGGCCACGAATTCCAATTAGAGCCGGTAGTGAGTTGGCAGTTGCTCGCTGGCGGCCGCTTGCAGGCGATGATCGCTGACCCTGAAAAAATCACCCAGCACCCGGTGCTGCCCGGCGACCCCTGCCTGTACCCGGCAACCGAAGCCGAAGGCCTGCGCTACTACTTCCAATACCATATCGCCAATCAAATAAAACGCGGCGGCGAAATGACGGCGCGCGCGTTACACAGCCTGATCAAGCACTAGGAGCGGCTTTGCGCACCCAATAGCGGTAGTGCTCGCCTTCCTGTTGCTGGTCGATAAGCTCGTGACCGAGAAAGGCGCAGAATTTTGGAATATCCCGGGTCGTGGCCGGATCTGTTGCCAGAATTTCCAGCACCTCACCAGCCGCGATATCACGAATTTTATTGTGCAGCATCATTACCGGCTCGGGGCAGGTTAAACCACTGGTATCCAGATTGTGATCGACCTTCGTCATGACTTACTCAACTCTGTATGCGGGCAAACGGGCGAGGTATTGTGGCGGCATGGCCCTAAAAATCAACACGCGGCTTAGGGGCGGCGCGGCAAAATAGACCAGCTCTCGGTCTCGGCGCAGAAGGCGATAAACGCCTGGCCACTTTTTAATGCCGCCCGCAGTTGGGCGATTTTTTCTTCCTGGCTCAGCTCGCGCTCGCCATAGTCAGTGCCGTCGCGGCTAACCAGCTCCTCCAGCATGCCCTGAAAGGCATCCTCGCTCAGTTTCTGCCAGGGAATTTCCAAATAATCTGCCATTCCAACCTCGTTAAGTCTGCTCAGCACTCACTGCCCTGAAAGCCAGCAACACTATCAATTTTATCTTGTAGGCTCTGCTCTCTGTCTACCCGCGTGCCAATTTTTAACTGGCTGTGGATACGCGGCGCCCCCATCTCGTGAATGCGCATATGGCACAGCTTCACCGCCGCCATGACTGCCTCCCACTCACCTTCGACATTGGTGCCAAAGGCATGCAGTTGGTAAGTCAGGCCGCTGTCATCAAAAATTCGCTGACACTCGGCAATATACGGTGACAGCGACTCGCCGACATTGAGCGGTATTACACAGAGTTCCACATGTACATGCATTTCTTAACCCACCGGCCTACTCAGCAGCCATCGCTGATGATATGTTCAAGCAGATATCGTATCGTTACTGCTATAACGTGTCTCTATACTTACAGGATTTACCATTGAATACGTCTGTTGTTTTTACCTTTATCAGCAAGGACCGACCCGGGTTGGTTGAATTGGTTTCCAGCGCCATTGCCAGTGTCGGTGGAAGTTGGCAGGAAAGCCGAATGACACAATTGGCGGGCCAGTTTGCCGGCATCGGCCGCGTAAATGTGGCAGGCGATCAGCGCGATGCCCTGATCAGCGCCCTGCGCGCGCTCAGCACCGATGGCATTCAAGTCACCATTGATGACAGCGCCAATACCAGCGACGGCAGCGCCGAACAACACGGCTGCCAACTGCATATTTTGGGCAACGACCGGCCGGGAATCGTGCGGGAAGTGAGCCGCGCCTTGAAAGATCGCCAGATCAATGTGACCGAACTCAGCTCGAATATCACCAGCGCGCCGATGAGTGGCGAGGCACTGTTCGACGCTCATGTGAAAGCGGACTTACCCGCCGGTTGCGACCTGGACGAATTGAACGACGCCCTGGAAGAGATTGCCGAACAGCTGAGCGTCGATATCGATATTGAGCGCGCCTAGAAACGGCCGCTCAACGCAATTTTTTCATCACAAACACCGTCGCGGTCGCCGCCGCGACGATCACCACAACACCGAGCACGCACATCAGCAAATAGCCGAGCACTTCCCGCCACGGTACATCAAAGCTCCAAACCGCCGAGCACACCAGCATCACTGTTGCCAGTACCGCCAGCACCGGCGTACGGTAGCGTTTAAACAGTACAAACCACTCAGCCACCTTCGGCAAACCCTCTTCGCTTAAGCAAAACTGTCCTCTCGCAGCCACTCACAACGCAAGCGACCGGAGTCATCTCCGGGGGCATGGTAATCCCCTTCGGCTTGCCATACAAAGGTATGTGTACCGTTATAGGCCGTTTGCAGGTGCACCGTTGCCGATACCCAATACATTTTGCTAAGCATCTTCTCAAATAAACGCAGCCATGCATCCCACTCGTGCTCTATCGCCTTGTAGGAACTGCCAAAGTGAATGACATCCGTTTGGCAGTCGCCAAACTCCACGGCGCGGCGTGGCACCGAAAACATTTCCCGGCACAGCAACGGCCAGTCCTCGGCCGAGGGCAAGGTATCAGTAATTTGCTGATTCACCTCGCGGCGTTCCTGCAAATCGACACCATCTCGCACAAACAACATATCCGTAATGCAGCCGTAAACGACGGATTCTTGAGCCATAGTTGATCTTCCGACTTTTTCTTTCAGTCTACCGCTGCAATGACGCCGACGCGACGACACACTTAACGAGGCGTGTCCGGGGTCTCAAAATAGCGCCAGGCAATTATCGCCGCCAGTGCTGCGGCGCCGCTGGCCACCCAGAAACACTGGGCCGGGCTGATGTCCCAGGCGTAACCACTCAGCACCGCGCCCAACGCACCACCGGCGCCAAAGCTCAAGCCACTGTACAGCGCCATACCCTGGCCGTGGTGAGCGGTAAAAAACCGCCGTATCGTTTCGACGGCGGCAGCGTGAGCACTGCCAAAACTGGCCGCGTGCAAACACTGGGCAAACACCAAAATGACCACTGACTCGACAAATTCAGCAATTAACCACCAGCGCAACGCCGTTAGCGCCAGGCTGGCGATCAAAATCTGGCGCAGGCTAAAGCGCTCCAGCAGCCGGTGCATACCCATAAACAGCAACACTTCAGCGAACACCCCTAGCGACCACAACATCCCCGTTGCCGACTTGCTATAGCCCTGCGCTTCCAAATGAATACTGAAAAAGGTGTAGTACGGCCCGTGGGAGAATTGCAGCAGAAAACTGGTGGCAAAGAAGGCAATCACCGCTGGCTGCTTTAATATTCGCATCAGCGAACCGGGGCTGCGATCACCCCGCGTTAAGCCCTCGGGGTTTTCTGCCACCAGCAAGCTACCCAGCCAGATAGCCGACAACAATGCGGTAATGATGTACAGCAGATGCACAATGGGGTGGTGGTCCAGCCACGCACCCACCGCCAATACCGCGGCGATAAAACCAATCGAGCCCCACAAACGGATCAATGAATAGCGGCCATGCTGACCGCTCAAATGGCTGAGCGTTAGCACGTCGAACTGCGAGAGTACCGCATTCCAAAAGAAGCTGTAGCCCACCACCACGGCGGCGAGCCAGTAGAAGTCCTGCCGGAAGTACACTCCACCAAAGGCGATAACCGCCAGCAGCGCCCCCAGGCGAATAATTCGCGTGCGGCAGTCATAGCGGTCAGCCAGGTAGCCCCATAAGTTGGGCGCCAGTACCTTGGTGACCATCACCAGCGCCGAGAGAATCCCGATCTCGCCAGAGGAATATCCCAGCGACTTCAGGTACAGCGACCAATACGGCAGCCACGTGCCCAGCAGGGCAAAGTAGAAGAAATAAAAGGCGGAAAGCCGCCAATACGGCACTGCCTGCGCCATAGCCGCCTAGCCTAGCGGCGCGCCGGAATCACCGGTGTTTGGCACTGAACATCGGCATTCTGGCCACGGTTACGCAACAGGTGGTCCATCAGCACAATCGCCAGCATCGCCTCGGCGATAGGTACCGCGCGAATGCCCACACAGGGGTCGTGGCGGCCGGTGGTTATCACGTCCACAGCCTCACCCTGCTGGTTAATGGTTTGGCCGGGAATCAAAATGCTCGATGTCGGCTTCAGCGCCATATGGGCGACAATATCCTGCCCACTGGAAATTCCGCCCAGCACGCCACCGGCATTATTTGAGGTAAAGCCTTCAGGAGTGAGCTCGTCTCGGTGTTCACTGCCGCGGGCATCTACGCAGTCAAAGCCTGCGCCAATCTCAACCCCTTTCACCGCGTTAATCCCCATCAGGGCATGGGCGATATCGGCATCCAAGCGATCGAAAACTGGCTCGCCCAGGCCTACTGGCACTCCGCTGGCCACCACCGAAATTTTGGCCCCTACAGAATCGCCGGATTTACGCAGCGCCTGCATATAGGTTTCCATTTCGGGAATTTTATCAGCGTCCGGGCAAAAGAAAGGATTCTCTTCAACAATGTCCCAATCGAGCTTATCTGCCTTAATCGGCCCCAGCTGCGACAAATATCCCCTCACCTGCACGCCGTGATGCTCCGCCAGGTACTTTTTGGCGATTGCCCCGGCAGCGACTCGCATCGCGGTTTCGCGCGCCGACGAACGGCCACCACCGCGGTAGTCGCGCTGACCGTATTTTTGCTCGTAGCTGTAATCGGCATGCATGGGGCGGAAACGGTCTTTGATCTTGCTGTAATCCTTCGAGCGCTGATCCTGGTTCTCAATCAACAGCCCAATAGAGGTACCGGTGGTCTCCCCCTCGAAAACTCCAGACAGAATTTTCACTTCATCGTTTTCACGGCGCTGGGTGGTATAGCGCGAGGTGCCGGGCTTGCGGCGGTCTAAGTCGCGCTGCAAATCACTCTCGGAAATTGCCAGCCCCGGCGGGCAGCCATCGATAATTGCGCCCAAGGCAAGGCCGTGGCTTTCGCCAAAGGTGGTGACGGTGAACAACTTACCGATGGTGTTACCTGACATGAAACAATCCTGCGTTGGGACAATAGGGCCGGCAAAACTGCCTAGCCGTAAATCATTACTCTACAAAGCGCGACAAACAGTGCCGAACAAACAGCGCCTGAATTATACGTGAAAGCGGCGCCTGAGTCAGAGGCTATCCGCGGCCTCTACCAACTGCTCTCGGGTCAGCGCAAACACGCCGTGACCGCCGCGCTCGAACTCCAGCCAGGTAAATGGCAATGTCGGGTAGGCCTGCTCAAGTGCCACCCAGCTATTGCCCACCTCGACCACCAGCAAACCACCCTCTTCCAAATGGTTGGCCGCGTCGCGCAGGATGCGGCGGGTCAGGTCCAGGCCATCCTCGCCCGACGCCAACCCCAGCGCGGGCTCGCGGTGATATTCTGCGGGCATTTCCGCGAGGTCTCTGGCGTCTACGTAGGGCGGGTTGCTAACGATCAGGGAATAGCGCTGCCCCTGCAAGCCGCTAAACACATCGGAGTGAATAGCCTTCACCCTGTGGCCGAGTTCGTGGCGGGCAATATTGATGCCGGCGACATCCAGCGCATCGCCGGAAATATCCGCAACATCCACCTCGGCATCGTCAAAGGCGTAGGCGCAGGCAATACCAATACAAGCGCTGCCGGTGCAGAGGTCCAATATGCGCTGGGGCTCGCTCGCTAACCACGGTTCAAAACCGTTTTCGATCAGTTCTGCAATGGGCGAGCGCGGAACCAGTACTCGCTCATCCACATAAAATGACAGCCCGGCAAACCACGCCTCATGGGTCAAATAAGCAGCGGGTAAACGCTCTTCCACTCTGCGCTGTAGCAGCTGCACAATCTGCTCGCGCTCACTGGGCAGTAAGGTGGCATCCAGGAACGCGTCCGAGCTATCGAAGGGTAACTCCAGGGCGTGAAGCACCAGCAGCCGGGCCTCGTCCAGGGCATTATCGGTGCCGTGACCGAAAAACAGTCCAGCGCGGCTGAATTCACTCAGGCCCCAGCGAATGTAGTCCCGAACCGTGGTCAGGTGTTGGCAAATCTCATTGTTGTGTGCCACCGCAGCGCCCTTCTATAAACCCGTTTTTAGCAAGCAATAATAACCCGCGCGAAGTTTACACTGCCCCCAAAGCGCTGCCCAGCATGCTTGGGAAAGCGTAAGGGCTCTGATACCATTGCGGCTCGTTTATAGGACATAAAAGAGAAGCTGGTGGAAAAAGCATTCGAAGAGATCATCAAACAAATTGGTGAAGACCTGGAGCGTGACGGCCTACTCGACACGCCAAAACGCGCGGCAAAAGCCTTTGAGTTCCTTACCGAGGGTTACCGTCGCAGTGTTGACGAAGTCGTGAACGACGCACTGTTTGAATCCGACGCCAACGAAATGGTCGTGGTCTCCGACATCGAACTCTACTCGCTCTGCGAGCACCACCTGCTACCCTTCATCGGTAAATGCCACGTTGCCTACATTCCCAACGGCAAAGTTTTGGGCCTGTCTAAGGTGGCTCGCATTGTCGACCTCTACGCTCGCCGCCTGCAAATTCAAGAAGGCCTGACCACGCAGATCGCCGACACCGTGCAACAAGTGACTGGCGCCGAAGGCGTGGCCGTGATCATTGAAGCCCGCCATATGTGCATGATGATGCGCGGCGTGCAAAAGCAAAACTCCGTTATGCGCACCAGCGCCATGTTGGGCGTGTTTAAAGACAACGCCGCCACGCGGGCAGAGTTTATGTCGCTGATCAAATAAAGCGTTGCTTTGGCCCGCTGGGCAACAAGGAAAATAAAAGGGCCGAATTGGCCCTTTTTTATTGCCACATCATTGACCAAATTACGGTATGCGTCGCCGCGACGGAGCCAAACAGCTATCCTCTTTCTTGTATAACAGCCCAGAACGAGACATAAATGGCGTGACCACGACAAGGCCCATGTTCGACAGCTACCCGCAACTGAGCGGCGCCCTACCCTGGCTCCCCCTCGCTGACCTACCCACGCCAGTTGAACCAGTATCCGGAATTGGCAGCAATGCCTGGATTAAACGCGACGACCTTTCCCACGCGGTGTATGGCGGCAACAAACTCCGCAAGCTGGAATTTATCTTGGCCGATGTTCTGGCGCGTGGCAAAACGCATGTAATCACCTTCGGCGCCACGGGCACCAACCACGGCGTTGCCACCGCCATGCTGTGCCAACAATTGGGCCTGCGCTGCACGGTGCTGTTATTTGAACAACCGCCCTCTACCACCGTGCGCGACAACCTCGCGCGAATGCGACACTTTGGCGCCGCGCTACAATTTTGTGGCTCACTCGCCAATACCGTGCGGCATTACTACCTTCACCCCAAGCGCCTGTCACACAGGCACTACTTTCTGTTTGCTGGCGGCTCCAACGTTGCCGGAACCATGGGTTTTATCAACGCAGCATTTGAGTTAAGGCAGCAAATCGACACCAGCCAGTGCCCATTGCCCAGCCAGATATTCGTGCCCGTTGGCTCCTCTGCCACCCTTGCCGGCTTAACCGTTGGCGCTGCGCTAGCAGGCATAGAAAGCGATATTATTGGCATAAGAGTCGCCCCTTCCCACCTGGGCATCATTCCCACCTGCACCCCTGCCACAGTGAATCAACTCATCAGGCAAACATGCGCCGCGCTGACAAAAGCAGACCTCTCACTGCCAACAATGCCCACCGCCAAACTGATCGACAGTTACTATGGCGATGGCTACGGCGTGGCCACCAAAGCGGGAAGCAGCGCCACGGAAAAATTCGCCGAGTGCGGTATTACCCTGGATCAAACCTATACCGCCAAAGCGGCGGCCGCGTTTTTAGACGCCGCAAGGCAAAGTACTGAGGTGAAACTTTACTGGCACACGTTTAATTCGCGGCCGGTTAATAGGGGTATTCCGAGTCGGTAAACGGACTGAAATGATTCCAGCCTCGTTGGTGGTAAACCAAAAAGGATGGCGACAAACTGTAGCAGGCTCACCCTGACCCCATTGGTCCACGCGCTTTTGACTAACCTTATTATTGTGAGGGGGTAGCATCGGACAATATCTCTAATGCCGCTTGTTTTTCACCCGCAGCAGAAAGCGTGCACGCTGCTGACAACTGTGCAATTACTAATGAAGTAGAAGCCAATACGAGCTTGTCTTTTTCACTAAAGTTGTTGGCAAGATCGCTTTGAGTACACCTCCTGTTAATTTGGTAG
>NZ_CAXGPO010000030.1:0-39513 GCF_964011655.1 uncultured Spongiibacter sp.
GAGGCAAAAATGACCTCCAGCAGTGACAATTGGATTAGTGTGAACAGGCCCTAGCACACGCCCGGGCTTATTCACTGCGCGCCGAGCGGCGACTTTTCCCCGGTGACTCGCCTGTCCAGCGGCGATAGGCGCGCTGGAATGCGCTTTGCTCTGAGAACCCCAGCAGTGCTGCGACATCCGCCAGGCTCAGTTCCGGGTCAGCCATATACTGCTCGGCCAGGGTTTGACGCAGTTCGTCGATCAATTGCCGAAAGCTCAACTCTTGCTCAGCCAGCAGGCGCCGCAGCTTGCGTGGGCTGACCTCCAGTTTCTGTGCGATGTGGCTTAGGTCCGGGGTGCCTTTATGCAGTTGCTCGGCAATGCTGCGTTTGCAATCTTTCAGCCATTGCGGCGGCTGCGCCCGGCTTAGCTGCTTCAGTTGTTGTTCACAAATGTTGTCGAGCATGGCCAGCGCCTGAACATTGGCCATTTGTATCGGCAAGTCCAGTGCCGCCTCCGGGAAGGCGAGGCTGTCGACGTCGGCATCGAAATATACCGGGCAGCCGAAGAAGCGTTGCAATTCTTCGCTGTCTTCGGGGGCTGGATGCCGAAACCGGATCCACGTGGCGCGAATATCGCTGCCGGTAAACTGAGGAGCAAGGGTTTTGACAACGGCGAAGTTGAGCTCGGCATGGTGGTGGCTAAGGGCGATTTCCGGCGGCAACAGACAATGCCAGCGCAGCACAACATCGCCGTTTTCGTGCACCACCTCGTCCCGGAAAGCGTCGTAGTCTAAACCCGAGTAACGCACTAAGCGCTGTACCTGCTGTTCCACATTGGCGCAGGCGAACTGCGCCAGCGCACCCACCCCCACATGTCCTGGCCGCACGAACTGGCCCATATGCAAGCCCAGGTGCGGGTCGCGCAACTGCGCTGCGGCACTGTCGAGCATGCTTGCATAACAGAGGTAGGGGATGCGTTTTTCGGGTTGTTCCAGCAGTTCAACAGGCAGGCCGTGGCTTTCCAGTAGCTTTGAGGCAGGCAGACCGTTGGCGTCGCAGTAATCGGTGAGCAATCGCAGGAAGTGCACCGCAACGGTGTACTGCATTGCATCGTTGTCTGGGCTGGCCTTGTGCATGGTTTGGCGTGTGTGAACTGTGAATCGTTGCCTTAAGGTACTACAGTCCGGCGCGCTGATCATCTGCCAACCGTGGACAGTTGGGTCAATTTCCAGGCATTAAGGTCAAGATGCCCTTGTCAGAGCGAGCTATGCTATGCACTAACTACCCCTTGTGCAGCCAGCAACGGAGAGGCAATGATAATAATGAACGCAGTGTGGACGTTCGGGCAATTTCAGGAAGGCAGGCTATGAAGCGCCGCCGGGTATTAGCGGCCGCTGGCGCCACAATGGCGGCAGGGCTGGGCGGCTTGTGGTTGCGCCCCGGTGACAACGGCGAGCCTTATAACGCCTATTTTCGCCGCCTTAACGACGAGTTACAGCGCAATGGTCCTATGCGCCCGGTGATGGTGATAGACCTGGATCGCGTTGACTATAACCTGGCCTTGGTCACCGACAGTCTGGCCAAAACCGGCAAGCACTATCGCATTGTAGAAAAGTCACTGCCCAGCATGAAGCTCCTTGACTATGTGTCAGCTAAGTCGGGGAGTAAGCGATTCATGAGTTTCCACCAACCCTTTTTAAATCACGATGCACGAAATATCCCCGACGCTGATCTACTGCTGGGTAAGCCATTGCCGGTTAAGTCGGCCGAGGAATTTTACGCGCGCCATCGCGGTAGTTTTGACCCCTCTCGCCAGCTGCAGTGGTTAATAGATACCCCACAGCGTTTGCAACAATACCTAGAGCTGGCAAACCGTTTGGGCACCTCCATGTTGGTAAACGTTGAGATCGACGTTGGCCTTCACCGCGGTGGTGTTGATAGTGATGAGGCGCTGATTGCTATTCTCGACCTGATCCACGCTCACCCCGAGCAACTGACCTTTAGCGGCTTTATGGGTTACGACGCCCATGTTGGCGCGGGGGTGCCGGGTATTTTGGGGAGCCCCGAGGAGCTGCTCGATAAAGCCATGGCAAGCTATCAGCACTATGTTGACCTCGCCCGGCAACGCTACCCGGCGATGTGGCAGGGCAGTCTTACCTTAAATACTGGCGGCAGTCCGAGTTATCGCCTGCACGAACGGGAATCATTGAGTACCGAAGTGAGTGTGGGAACGGCGCTGCTCAAGCCCAGCCACTATGATCTTGCCACCCTGGAAGGGCATCGCCCCGCGGCGTTTATTGCCACGCCGGTGCTCAAGGCAGAAGGGCCAATTCGCCTGCCTGCACTGGACGATAAGTCGGCTATTTTCTCGTGGTGGGATGTCAATCAGCGCCAGACGTATTTCGTTTATGGCGGCTATTGGCGCGCAGACTACGAAGCGCCGCAGGGGCTGCAATTCAACGCTAACTTTGGCCACAGCGCCAACCAAGAAATCGTCAATGGCTCCCCGGCAACCAATTTGCAGGTGGATGACCACGTGTTCTTAAGGCCGATGATTAGCGAGAGTGTACTACTTGAATTTGGCGATCTACTGGTACTGCGCGGTGGCAAAATCATCGACCAGTGGCCGGTAATGTCGCAAAACGTTTGACGCGCTGGCGAGCACCCCGGCGGACTAAGAGGAAAAAACAATGAAAAAACGTATCGCATTGCTGCTGCTTGCCGGTTTTTCCGGCCTGGTTGCCTGCAGTTCAGAAACGGGTGAAAGTGCCGCCGAGGCAGCCGCACCGATTGCAGCGCTACAAATTAACGACCCGGTGTTGCGCCGTACCTACGAAAGCTCCTGCATGAATTGCCACGGTGTTGCCGGTACCGGCGCACCGATCAGTGGTGATGTCCAGGCCTGGGCGCCGCGAATGGCCAAGGGGATGGACACCCTGTTGGATCACAGCATAGATGGTTTTAATTCCATGCCGCCGATGGGCATGTGTCCCCAGTGCTCAGAGGATGACTTTGTCGCACTGATCGAACTGATGGCTGGTGTACAGGGGGAATAGTCGTGGCTGTTACTCGCAGAACCGTTCTTAAGCAACTCTCAACGGCCGCCGCCTTGGGTGCGGTGACAAGTTGGAGCCCCGTATCGGCAGCCGCGCGGCGTCGAAGACTGATTCCGTGGTCGAACTGGTCCGGTGGCCAGCGCTGTATTCCCGCGCAACGGGTCGCGCCCACCAGCGAAGCGGCCATTGCCGACTTGCTGGAAAACAGCCGCGGCGTGGTGCGCCCGGTTGGGGCCTCCCACTCCTTCTCTGCGTTGGTTCCGACCGATGGCACGCTGGTGTCACTGGCGCAACTGACGGGCATGATCGGCCATAACCCCGACACCCTGGAGGCGGAATTTTGGGCGGGAACGCCCATGTCGCAGATGGGGCAGCCCCTGCATGAGGCGGGGCAGGCGCTGGTCAATATGGCGGATATCGATTACCAAACGCTGGCGGGAGCCATTGCAACGTCTACCCATGGAACCGGCATCGACTACGGTTCCTATTCGGCGTATGTCAGCGGTCTGCGCTTAATTACCGCCAGTGGTGACGTACTCGATTGCGATGCGGAAAATAATCCCGAGATTTTTTCCGCCGCTCGCGTTTCGTTGGGCGCCTTGGGGGTAATTACCCGCATTCGCATGAAAAACCGGCAACCGTTCCGCGTACATGAGCAAACCTGGGTGCAGGACACCAACGAACTGCTCGAAGATGTAGACCGCTTGCGCAAAGAGAATGATCGCTTTGAGTTTATTCCCATACTGCATTCGGATGTTTCGCTGTGCGTGACACTGAACGAAACTAACGATCCGAACACGCTGCCCAAAGAGGGCGGTGGTGATGGCGACAAAGTGAGCTTGTTGCGCAA
This sequence comes from uncultured Spongiibacter sp., assembly GCF_964011655.1. Lineage (NCBI taxonomy): Bacteria > Pseudomonadati > Pseudomonadota > Gammaproteobacteria > Cellvibrionales > Spongiibacteraceae > Spongiibacter > uncultured Spongiibacter sp. Next base: position 3,888 of record NZ_CAXGPO010000030.1, read on the forward strand.
TGTGCATAAATACGCAGGGGGCTTTCCGAATGCTCGGGCATCGCTGGTGAATACGCTGGCTAAGCAGATGGATTTTCCCGACGTGATCGACCAGTCATACAAGGTGTTTGCCAATGTGCGCGATCAGCGGTTTAACGAAATGGAGTATACCGTGCCCGCCGAGGCTGGCCCGGATTGCTTGCGAGAGATCATGGCACTGGTGCGCAAGAAGAACTTGAACAGCTTTTTGCCGCTGGAGTACCGCTATATCAAGGCCGATGATATACCGCTGTCAATGTTCAGCGGTCGCGACGGCTGTGCCATCTCTGTGCACCAGTCTTACGAGCTGGACTACCACAATTTCTTTGCCGCGGTTGAGCCCATATTCTGGAAGTATGAGGGCCGCCCGCACTGGGGGAAACTGCATAGTCTGAATGCGGCGCAGCTTTCCAAGCTATATCCCCAGTGGCAGGACTTTACGGCGCTGCGTGAAGAACTCGATCCCGATGGGCGCTTTTTGAATGGTCATCTGGCCTCTGTTTTTGGGACGCGCATGCGCGACTAATACGGCGTGCTAAACCGCTTAGCTAGCTGCTGCTAATAAGGAAATTATTGATGAAATCCGCATTTATTCGCCCTCTGCTGTGTATGGTTGGTATTGCCTCGGCTGGCGTCGTGCAGGCTCAGTCGCGGGTCTTGGAAGAGGTGATTATCACCGCGCAAAAAACCGAGCAGAGTCTGCAGGACGTGCCTATTTCGGTGACCGCTGTCGACGGCGAGTTTATGCAGGATGCCGCAATCGGCGATTTGCAGGAGCTGTCGGTTTTTATTCCCAATGTTCGCATGGACGATAACGACCCCGGTTCTCCGCAGATTTTTATACGCGGTTTCGGTACCAATACCTTTAACCCGAGTTTTGAAAGCTCCGTGGGGCTGGTGCAAGACGAGCTGTTTATGGGGCGGGCCGGTTATTTTACCGAAGGTATGTTTGATGTCGGTCGCGTTGAAGTGTTACGTGGCCCACAGGGCACGCTGTTTGGTAAGAATACCGTGTCAGGTGTTTTCAACGTATTCAGCCGCCCCGTCACCGAGGCGTTCAGCGCCAACGCCGAGCTGCGCGCAGGCGAGTTTGGTGAACAGCGAGTAGAGGTGGGTGCCGGGGGCATGGTCAACGATTGGTTTGGCCTTCGTTTTGCCGCGATGGATACCCAGCGCGACGGCCAATTGCATAATCAGTTTAGCGGGCGCGACCAAGAGGCTTCTGAGCAGGATGCTCAGCGCTTAAAACTGCTATTTGTTCCCAGCGACGCCATGGAGATCGAGCTCATTGCGCTGGAGTCACAAACCGAAATGGCCTATTGGCCGAAGCAGCTAAAAGCACTGGATGCGGATACGCGCGACTATCTGGCCGACTTTGATGCCAATATTGAAGATGACCCGGAAGACTTCACCACTAGCATGAACCGAGACGGCGAGCTGGAGAAAGGGTCAACAACCTACAGCGCCAAGTTGTCATACAGCTTTGGCGAAGTTGGCGCACTGCGCGACTTGAATATGGTTGCCGTGTTGGGGCGCAGCGATTTTTTTGTTGAGCAAGACCAGGATATGGATGTTTCACCGGCAGATCTGCTCACCTTGTTTAACCGTGAGGACTACCGTCAGGATACCTTGGAATGGCGCTTTACGGGTAACGCCGAAAGCTTGTTTGGCTTGGGGAATGACCTGCAGTTTGTCGCTGGATTGTTCTACTTCGAGTCGGACTACGAACTTAATGCCAAGCTCCAATTAGGGGATGACATCGGCAGCTGGCTGGGAACCGACGACGCCCAACAAATGGCAGGCAGTGATGCGATTTTGCTGCCCGCGCTACGACTACTGGCGCAAACAACCACCGACGACCATTTCCGTTTTCACTACTTGCAAAACACCGAGTCGCTGGCGCTGTTTGGTCAATTCAGTTTGAGCCTTGGCGATAACTGGGTGGTGACACCGGGGCTGCGCTTTAATCGCGAAGACAAGCGCATTGATAGTTTGGGAGAGTCGGCCTGTAGCAGTACCACCATGCTGCCCGCGTTGGCCTGTGTCACGCCGCTGTTACTGGATACCCAGGACTACAACAAGCGTGGGCTAGAGCGCAACGAACGCGACGTGTCGCCCAAACTTTCTGTTATGTACTACCTGAGCGAAGAAACCAATGTCTTTGCAACCGTGAGTCGCGGTTTTAAAAGCGGCGGTTTCAATGCTATCTCGTTCACCGGCGAAGACATTGAATTCGACGACGAAAATGCAACCACGGCGGAGCTGGGAATCAAGGGGCGTTTCTTCGACCGCAGTCTCAGCGTGAATGCCACCTTGTACCGCACCGAGTTTGAGGACCTACAGGTCCTGGCATTTAATGGCGTGTTTTTCGACGTTAGTAATGCCGCTACGGCAACCTCGCAGGGCCTGGAGGTGGATTGGCAGTGGCTGACGCCCTGGGAGCCGCTGTCAATGTCGGGGTCGTTGGGTTTGCTTGATGCGCGCTACGACGAGTATCAAGGCGCGCCCGCGCCGGTCACGGATGGCATTGATCAGCGCCAGGACCTCAGTGGCGAGCGTATCGCCTTTGCCCCCGAAGTGAGCGCGACACTGAGCCCCAGCCTGCACTTTACGCTGGGCGATGCCTTCAGTGTGAATATCGCGGCGGATATCATCCACCAAGGTGAGCAATACACCGATGTCGACCTCGACGACAACACCCGTGTACCTGCTAACACCAAGCTTAATTTACGCCTGTCGCTTGCCAGCGCAGATGAGTGGTGGAGTGCCACGGTGGGTGTGAAGAATGCGAGCGATGAGCGCACTCAGAATCAGGTGATAGACTCGGTGCTGTTCCCGGGAACCTACTATGCTCAGCAAAACCCTGGACGCCAGGTATACGGATCGCTGCGCTTTAACTGGTAGCTCTGGCGTCACTGCGACGATATGTCCCGCCCACTTGCTCGCCTAAACGGCGATAATGGTGGGGCATGTCACCTCGGAGCGCGTCTATGTCTATTAAAACATCCCTCATCGCCATACTCGCTGGCTCTCTTGCCGTATCGGCCATCGCCGAGCCCCAGCAACCGTCCCAGCCCAGTGCTGCTGAAATGCAAGCGCAGGCCCTGCCTATCGTGAAGCGCTTTGGTGCCACCTTGAAGCCGCAGTTGCAGGCAGCAGTGAAGTCGGGAGGCTTTGCCCATGCCATCAACGTATGTGCGGATATTGCACCGGCCATTGCCGCGCAAATTAGCCAGGACACGGGTTGGACAGTTAAGCGAGTCAGCCTCAAAGCGCGCAACCCCAATGCGGTGCCCGACGCCTATGAGCGCGGCGTGCTCGAAGACTTTGAGCGGCGTAAGGCTGAGGGAGAGGCGGTCGCGGCGCTAAACGATGGCCAATGGCAGGATGGTCGCTATCGCTTTATGAAGGCGCAAGGCGTGGAAGGTTTATGCCTGAATTGCCACGGCAGCAATTTGGCGCCACCGGTAGTAAAAGCCTTGTCTGAACGCTATCCCCAAGACCGTGCGACGGGCTATGCGGTGGGAGACATCCGCGGTGCGATCAGCCTGATCGCCCCAGAATAGGCGGTGTTCGACTCGTCTTTTTGGAGGTCGTCCATTCGGATGGGCAGCTGAGCGCCGTTGATCTATATCAAATTCCAGTAGCGGGGCGCCCCTTACTCTGTGTGCCATGAGTTGTCACAAGTGGTGACAACAGCGAACACAGAGGACAGCCGCCATGAATAAGCCCCTGCGCGAACCCTACATCATCGAAACCAAGCCCCTGCCAGAGCGCTACGCGAGGGGCTGGCATTGTCTGGGTAAAGCCAGCAGTTTTGGCAGCAAGCCTACGGCATTAAATTATTTTGGCAGTAAATGGGTTGCGTTTCGGGGAGAGGAGAGCGGCGAGCTATTTGTCGTCGGCTCGTATTGCCCGCATATGGGGGCGGACTTGAGCCGTGGCAAAGTGTGCGGAAACTCGCTGCGCTGCCCCTTCCATGAGTGGAGCTGGGGTGGCGATGGGGTCTGTGACGATATCCCCTATGCCGACCGCATTCCCCCGAAAGCAGTGATTCCCTCGATGCCGGTTATGGAAGAAAACGGCCTCGCCTTTGTCTGGCACGACCCGGAGGGTCACCCACCCATTCCCGAGCAGCGTCCACGCCGCAACAGTGATTATTTTTCTGGCGAGTGGTCCGATTGGAATATTGCCGAATTTACCATTCACTCCAACTGCCGTGAGCTGGTCGATAACATGGCCGATATGGCGCACTTTGGCCCTGTTCACTACTCCCAAGTGCAGACCTTCAAAAACATTCAAGACGGGCACACCTACACGCAGGTGATGTCGGGTGGTCACGATATTCTGGCCGACGAGGGCCAAGGCTTTACCTCCGTTGCGACCTACGAAGGGCCCGCGTATATGACCACCACCATGGTCGGTTCGATGGACGGGCGCGAAGTCACGACCCACCTGCTGGTGAGCCACGTGCCGGTAAACATGGAGGAGTTCATCATTCGCTTAGGCGTCATGGTTAAGAAAGACCCCAGCCTGAGTGAAGAGGAAAATACCGCCTTAGTGCAGGCCTACACGCAGATGTCGGTCGACTCCTTCGTGCAGGACGTTGAAATTTGGAACAACAAAGTTCGCATTGATAACCCACTAATGTGCGACGGCGACGGCCCGATTAATATGCTGCGCAAGTGGTACAGCCAGTTCTACATGGACGTTGCGGACATCTCGGATAACATCACCGCGCTGAAAGAGCACGAAACGCGAATCAAGTATCCCCACGCTCAGGCGGGGTCAGAGTAATGTCACTGACACGCATTAACGCTCTCGGTTATGTGCTGATCGAGACCCGTGACACCGCCCAGTGGGCGCACTTTCTCACGCAGGTTGTTGGCCTGCAGGCGGCGGGTCGCTCGGCGGACTGGGACCTCTATAAAATGGACGCTTACTGCTGGCGAGTGGCTGTCGTGCACGGCGAGCGTGAGCGCTTTCATACAGCGGGTTGGGAGCTGGCCGCCGATGAGGACTTGGAGGCACTGAGTACACGTTTGGCCGAGCAGGGCGTGCACGTCAGCCGCCTAAGCGAGGCGGCATGTGCGCAGCGCAAAATACGTGACGGACTGGCCCTTAACGACCCCAGCGGTCAGCGAGTTGAACTGGTGAAAAGCTGCGCGCTGGACTGTTTAGCCTTGCAAAGCGAGGTCGGCGTGCCAGCGTTTGAAACCGGCTTCAACGGCGACATGGGGCTGGGGCACTATGTGTTGCCAACCCGAGAGTTCGACGCCTGTATCGATTTTTATCACAGGCTGCTGGGTTTTGAGTTTACCGATTCCATGCAGCTGGGCGAGCAGGGCCTGCACTTTCTTCATGTCGATAACCCCCGGCACCACAGCCTGGCCATTTACCAAGATCCGAATCCGGCGGCGAGTGGCTGTGTGCACCTGATGTTTGAGGTGCCCGACCTCGATCAACTGGGACTGTTTATGGACCGTTGCCGCAGCCACAACGTTGGTGTGGCCGCGTCGCTGGGCAAACACTGCAACGACCAGATGGTATCGGTGTATGTAAATAGCCCAGGCGGTTTTGCGATTGAGTTTGGCTGCGGCGGATTGCAGCTGGATTGGCAGCACTACCGCCCCACCTTTAGTACGCGCCCCTCACAGTGGGGCCATCACTGGCAGCACGCCGACAACTAGCAAGAATTGAGGTAGAAAATAATGAGTGATTTTAACCGTAGTAAACAGCTGTTGCTCGACGCCCGCGCCATGGTTCCCGCCCTGCTTGAGCGTCAAGGCGAGGCAGCGTCACTGGGTCGCCTGCCGGATGCCACCATTGCCGAGATGCAGCGCAGCGGATTTTTCAAGATTATGCAGCCCGCCCGCTACGGCGGCTATGAGCTTCCTCCCCAGCAATTTTTTGATGTGCAGCAAACTCTTGCCGAGGGCTGCATGTCGACCGCGTGGGTACTGGGCGTAGTCGCTATCCACAATTGGCAGCTGGGTATGTTTGACGACCGCGCACAGCAAGATGTGTGGGGCGACGACGATTCCACGTTGATCTCGTCCTCATATATGCCAGTGGGTAAGGTAAAACGTGTCGAAGGAGGGTATATGCTCTCTGGACACTGGGGTTTTTCCTCGGGTTCCAAACACTGTAAGTGGGCGTTTTTGGGGGGCATGGTGCCACCCGCGGCCGACGGTGAAGCCCCTGATTACCGGACCTTTTTGGTGCCGTTGGGCGACTATGACATCGTCGATAACTGGGATGTGAGCGGCCTTCAGGGAACGGGCTCGAACGACATCGTGATCAAAGAACCGGTGTTTGTACCTGAGTACCGCACTCACCGCAGTGCGGACGGTTTTAGCGGCGACAATCCGGGTTGTAAGGAAAACACCAATGCTATTTTCCGCTTGCCCTTCGGCCAGATTTTCACTCGCGCGGTTGCCTGCTCGTCCATTGGTGCCTTGCAGGGTGTGGTAGACAGCTACGTTGAGGTGAATCGCAATCGCGTTGGTTTGAACGATGGTGCACGCGCAGCCAAAGACCCCAATGTGCAAATGGCACTGGCCAATGCCGTGTCGGCAATTACCGAGTGCCGGGTAATGCTCAAAGATGATCTGGCGTATTTTGTGAATACCGCCGAGGCCGGTGACACGCCCGCCATTGAGCAACGCATTCAGCGCCGTTTCCACGCTGCCAGTATCTCCCGCAAGTGCGCCGATGCCGTGAATGAGCTTTTCATCGCCTGTGGCGCGCAGGGAATTTTCTGCGGTCACCCGCTTAATCGCGCGTGGTTGGATATTAATGCTGGTCGCCAACACGTTGCGAATAACCCCTTCAAGTTTGGCCGCAATTTGGGCGCTACCATGCTGGGACAGCCGAATACGGACTTCTTCCTTTGAGTGAGGCTGCCATGCAGACGCCATACGAGATTTTGGGTGAACGAGGTATTCGCGATGTTGTTGCCGAGTTCTATCGCTTGATGGACAGTGAGCCAGCCTATGAAGAAATTCGCGCCATGCACACGCCGGATCTCGGTCCGGTAAGCGAGCAGCTGAGTCTGTACCTGATCAGCTGGATGGGCGGGCCCCCCGTGTATGCCGAGCGCAACGGCAGTATGTGCATTACCGCGGCGCACCGGGGCCTGGGGCTGGCACCCCGACACAGTCAGCAATGGCTGGACTGCTTCGCGCAGGCGCTGCAGCCACGCGATGACGCCGAATTATTGCAAAAAATGCTGTTGCCAGCCTTGCGGCGAATCACTGATATGTTGGAGCGTTCAGCGGCTTAATGACAAAATGGCAATGGCGCGATTGGGCATGATGGCGTAGCGTTGGTGGTGGGGTCTGCCCCACTGCCAATAATAACAACAGGAACTGCCCATGAAGCGATTTAGCTGCCTCCGCCGCGCTGCCGCGCTGGTGTTTGTACTGCCTTTTTTTGCCGCCTGCTCACCGGCCACCACAGCGCCTTCGCTGGCGCCCGTAGCGGAGCTTCGGCCCGGGATTTTGCAGGGCTATTTATCACCGCAGGCGGTGCCGAATAGTCTGGCCTTGGTGTCGCCGCCGCCCACCCAAGGCAGCGCGGCAGAAGCCCTGGACCGGGCGATCAATGAACAGGTGTTGACGCTGCGCGAATCACCGCGCTGGCAACAGGCGCGCCGCGACGCAGAGTTGCGCTTTCCCGCCGCCGCAGACGTTTTTTCCTGCGCCCTGGATTTACCCATCAACACCGAACAAACCCCTCAGCTTTATCGCTTGCTTCGCCGCAGCCTGACCGATGCGGGCTTTGCGACCTACGCAGCGAAGAATCACTATCAGCGCCAGCGTCCCTTTATGGTGAATGGCCAGGCCAGCTGTACCCCTGAACAAGAAAATTACCTGAGGAAGGATGGTTCTTTTCCCTCGGGGCACGCGGCGCTGGGCTGGGCCTGGGCGCTGATTCTCGCCGAGCTAGCGCCCGAGCGACAGGACGCGATTTTGGCCAGGGGGCGCGCCTTTGGCCAGAGCCGGGTGGTGTGCAATGTGCATTGGCAAAGCGATGTTCTAGAGGGGCGGGCGGTCGGTGCAGCAGCGGTCGCCGCGCTTCACAATAACCCTGAATTTACGCAGGCTCTGGCAGCCGCGCGTAAAGAGCTTGTCGCCCTGCGATCCGCTGGTGCGGTGAGTGCCAATGATTGCGCCGCCGAGGCCGCGGCGCTGTCCGCGTTGCCGCAGGCAATGCCCTGGCCGGCGAACCGATAGCATAGGTTGCCGGGTGGCTAAGCCTATTGCTCTGCCAAAAACGCGCGAATGGCCGTGAGCGATTCGGTTTCGGTTAGCAGGGGTGCGTGCCCGGTATTGGCGACCTCCAAGACGTGAATATCGGGTTTAATGGCTTGCATGCGCGCCACACAGTCGCGGCTGAGCAAGTCTGACAACTCGCCGCGCAACAGTAACATTGGCTTAGCGGCGGCGGCCTCAAACAGGGGCCACAGGTCAGGGGGGATGCCGTCGCTGTCCGCTTGCAGGGGGACGGCAATGTTGGGGTCGTAGTTCAATACCGGCTGGCCGTCGCTGTTTTCCACGTAAAGGTTGCGGGTAAAGGTTTGCCAGTCTTCATCATTAAATAGCGGGTACTCACGTTGTTGCGTATCGCGGGTACGCTGCACAGCCTCCTGCCAGGTGGTGACCGGTGGTGGACTTGCACAGACATAGGCCTTAATACGGGCAATGCCTTCGGGGTTGGCTTCGGGGCCGATGTCGTTGATCACCGCACCACGGATGCGCGCACCCGATGTTGCGCACAATATCATCGAGGTTAGCCCGCCCAGCGACGTGCCGATCAGCTTCACCCTGTCCAATTGCTTGGCGTCCATCAGCGCCAGTACATCGGCGGCATAGGTGGCGGGTTGGTAGTTGTCTGGGTTGCTGTCGTAGTCAGAGCGGCCGCGACCGCGCAGGTCAACGGCGAGCAGGTGGTAGTGTGACGAGAGCTCCTCGCACAGCAGGGCAAAGTCTGCTGAGCTTCGCGTTAGTCCCGGAATACAAATGATACTGTCTGCGTTTTCATCGCCATATTCCCTCGCATACAGTTTCAGTCCGTCGCTACTGGTATACCAATAGTCTTTATAGTTTTTAGACATAATTGCTAGCTCATAGAGTAAAAAGGCCCGGAGGCAGCCAACGTGTCTGGCTCCGGGCAACGGGGCGCGTATTAGAAGGCGTAGCTGACGCTGGCAGTCCAGGTGCGCGGCGCGCCGTAGAATGCCAGCTCGCCTGAGGCGAGGTTGTAGCCACCGGTTTTGTATTCCTTGTCTTCGATGTTTTTCACAAACACACTCACCGTCCAATGCTCGTCGGCGGAGTACCAGTTGGCACTGGCGTCGAGCAGGGTATAGGACTCGTCCTGGTCGCAGCTGCACTCAACGTTGTTGAAGTTGCGCGATGCATCGCGGTAAGACAGGGCGCTGTTCAAGGCGATACGACCGGCGTTGCCAAGGTCCTTCTCATAATTCAGCGCAAACTGGCCCGTCCAGTTGGGTGCATTGAGCATTTCCCAGCTGTCGGAAACATCCTGTCCGCCCGATTGCACCTCGGTGAGCTCGGCATTCATGTATCCCAGTGCGAGAGAGCTGCTCAGGCCATCGGTAATTTGCAGCAGTGACTCCAGTTCTGCACCGCGTATCTCGGCGGTACCGGCGTTCACAACGTCAGAAGAGAAGAATACCGGTGCGGGTTGGGCCGTCTGCACCGTGAGTTGCATGTCTTCATAGGCCATATCGAAAACGGTGGCATTAAGGCGAATGCGGTCATTCCACAGCTGTGATTTAACACCGAGTTCCCAGGTCTCAACGGTTTCCGGGTCGTAGCCTTTGGCGATATCCGGGTTTTTGCTGGCGTCGCCGCGCATATCAAAACCGCCGGATTTAAAGCCTTCGGCATAGCTCACATAGAACATCACGGCATCGTTCATCTGCCAGTCGAGCTTGATACTGGGGCTAATCTCATTCCAGTCTTTGTCGGCGTCTTTATCGCTGATGTCGGTAAAGGTTGCCAGCAGGGTGTCGTTGGCCGGGTCACCGTGGGTAAAGCCGGAGCCCTGCTGCGTGCTATAGGGGAAGGAGTTAGTGGTGTTATACGCCAGGCGCTGAATGTTTGAGTTCTTTTCGTCATTGGTCCAGCGCATACCGGCCGTTAGGGTCAGGCTGTCGCTGAGGTCATAGTTCACATTGGCGTAGACCGAGGTGCTGGTGGTATCCACATCACCGCCGATCGCCAGATCGTAGTGGTCGCCATCCATGTATGGGGTGCCGCCGAGTCCATTGAGTACCACGTCGAAGGCACCGGCTGAGTTGCCGGTGAAATAATAGAGGCCACCGACGAAGGCCAGACGGCCGCTGCCGTAGTTAAATTGCAGCTCGTGGGACTCCTGCTCATCGCTGTACTTGGCGGGTACGTCGAAGGCGTCCAGCGGGGTGCCGTCAAAGTCGATGAACTGCTGGGTTTCACCCTCGCGGTTGGCGTAGATGTACTTCACCACCACGTTGTCAGACAAGTCGTACTCGGCGGTTAAGGAGAAGCCGCTGTTCTCCACATTGGATTTATGAGTGGTGCCGCAGGCGCCGTCGTAGGGGTTGCTCGAGCTTTCAAACGGCTGGCCGTTGGCGGGGTGCGTCAGGGCGGTGGGGCTGGACTGTGAACCGCAGCGCTGGTTGCTGTTGTCATCGGTGCGATCGCCGGCGACGCGAATAAACAGCCGGTCACTTGGCGTGTATTCCGCGCTCAGGCGTGCGACAAGCACATCCTTGTTATAGTTTTCCTGGCTGCTGCTATAGGTGCCGGTGTTGATGTCATAGCCGGTATCAACGTCGCCAAAACCGTCGCGAGTGAGTTTCGCTATAGCCGCACCGACATAGAGCTGTTCGTCGAGAATTGGCAGCTGTGCAGACAGCGTCATGTCGCGTTGGTTGTAGGCGCCAACGGCAGTGGTGATCTTCGCTTCGGCATCGCCCGTCATTCTGCGAGTGATGTACTTGATCGCGCCGCCTACGGTGTTTTTGCCATACAGGGTCCCTTGCGGGCCGCGCAGCACTTCTATGCGTTCAACGTCGAAGACATCTAGCACGGCTGCCTGTGGGCGAGCGTAGTAAACATCGTCGACATACACGCCGACACCGGGTTCAAACCCCCACAGCGGATCCTGTTGGCCCACGCCGCGAATATACGCAGTGAGTGTGGAGTTGGTGGCGCGGCTGGCGCGCATTTGCGTGTTGGGGACATTTTTCTCCAGTTCGGTAACTGAAGTAATTCCCTTGTTTTCCAGCTCCAGTGCATTGAGCGAGGTGATCGATACCGGTACCTCTTGGAGGTTCTGTTCACGCTTTTGCGCGGTAACCAGTACTTCTTCCAGGGCGACGGCCTGCTGGGCCAGCGCCGATTGATGAATACCGGCAACACTGCACAAGGCGATGAGGGCGGCGAGGGGCTTTTTGTCACTTTTTATACTTATCATAGAAACACCTGTGGCTTGAATATTTTAGGGTAGTCGCTTTCTTGGCTCCGACTGATTTGTATAGGTCGTTGTTGTTCAACGTTTGTTGAATTCAGTTTCGACGTTATTCAACGATTGTTGAAAAGTCAAATGAATTTTCTCCTTATGTATGCCGCGCTGTGCGAGGCCAGTTAGTTTTTTGCGTTGCGAATACGTAAGTAAGCCAGGCCGAGTAGCACGTAGGCGATGGACGTTAAAATGGCATAGCTCGCCGACACGGCGGGGTTGGCAATGCCACCAAAGAGGTTGAGGTAAAAGTGGATAAGCAGCGCGCTGATCGACGCGCTGGCAATCAACGATAGCGGTAAACTGCCGCGAAACAACACGCCAAATAGCATCGGCACGAGTGACGCTGCCGCTAAACCATAAACACCTTTCTGGGCGAATAAACCGATTAAGGGAGGTGGATTCCAGGCGAGGGTTAAGCCAATGATTCCCACCATAATCAGGGTCCAGCGGGACCAGGCCAGGCCCTTGCTGCGGTTTTTGCTCAGCGGGGAGACAATATCATTGACCACCATTGCAGAGAGCGAGACAAGAATGCCGTCGAGGGTACTCATTCCAGCAGCGAGCAGGGTGATAAAAATAAACGTCAATGTCAGCTCGCCGATCACACTGCCACTAAATTGATGCAACAGGTATTCGCGAACGACGGTGTCTTGCGCGCTGATCTCCAAGCCGTCGAGTCGCGCGTAAAGGCCGACCATGAGAATAAGCGTGAACAGCGTGCCGACCACAACCGTGGTGCCAATGAATTTGCCGATGTCCGCTTCGCTGCGTAAATACAGCACTTTAGTGAGAATATGTGGCTGCAACATCAGTGCAAAGGTAATGATAAAACCCGCGCCGAAAACCGAGAAAAAATCGTAGTAAAGATTGCTGTCGGTGTTCATTACCGCGGCGTAGCCTTCGCCAATATCGCGCAGCGAAGATAAGAAATCGCCGTTGAAATAGTCCGCGCCCTGGGCGAATAGCAGCAGGGTGACCACGATCATCATTATGCCTTGCAAGGTGTTGGTGTAGGCGTGGGCATAGGTGCCGCCCATCAGCACATAAGAGAATACAAACAGCAACACAATGACCAACGCTGGCTTTTGCTCGATAGGGAAGATGCCCGTCATTAACAGACTGCAACCGACCAGAATAAGCACCACGAAGCTCACCGATAATAAATTAATAAAGGCGAAAAACAGGCTGAAGCCGCGGTGTTGGTAGCGGTGGTATATCCAGTCTGGAAGCGTCAGTGCCTGCTTCTCTTCGCCAAGGCGCAAGAAGCCGCGTGACAAGACCAAGAATGCGCTAAGAATGCCGGCCGACCCCGCGACGGCGTAGTGCATATAGGCAGAAACGCCGTGCACATAAACAAAGCCGGGGTTGATAACAAAGGTCGCCGTGGAGGCGATCGAGGCTGCAAGCGTAATGCCGATGATATAGGGGCTCATATCTTTGTTGCCGATGGCGAAGCCGCTAATGTCCTGCGTGCGGCGCATGCCTATCCAGGAGAGCCAGTAGACCAGTGCAACATAGCCACCAGTCAGCACATATTTAAAGACCTCTGTCGATATCATGTACCATCCGCCTTGTATTTTATTTATTGGTGAGCCACTATATTCAACAAGCGTTGAATATACAAGCGGTGGCAAAACACTGTCTACATCACAAGCAAACGCGAACACTGCAGCGGGCAATTTGCAGTGTTAGAAAAACTGGGTGGCACAATGACAAGAAAAACAAATGCGGTGAAGAGCGAGCGAATACTGGACGTGGCAGAGGAGCTCTTTGCCCGCCACGGCTATGATGGCGTCACCATGCGGCAAATTTCCACTGGTGCAAAGGTGGATGTTGCATTGGCCAATTACCACTTCGGCAAGAAGTTAGATGTTTTCTACGCGGTGTTTGATCGCCGTGCAGAGCACCTTGGAAGTACCCGCCGTCAGGTACTGCAGGAGCAGTTTACCGATGGCGAACCGCAGCGCTTAGAGCAGGTAATCGAGGCATTTTTGTTGCCGCTAAAGCTGGCTCAGGAGAGCGGTGATCCGGGCTGGAAAAACTACATGGCGCTGCTCGCCTACGTAATGACATCGCCGGTGTGGAGCCGGGAAATGATGGAAAACACCTTTGATAAACACGTGGGCGATTTCATTGCCGCGCTGCGGCAGATTTTCCCAACGGCGCGGGACGAAGACCTGCACTGGTGTTATCACTATGTATCGGGTGCCCTGGCGCTAACCCTAGCGCAGACCGGTCGTATAGACCGCTTGTCGGGTGGCAAGTGCTTGTCGTCGGATTTTGATGCCGCCTACGACCGAATGATTCCCTTTATGGCCGCGGGCTTTCGCGCGGTATGTGGTGAAGAGCGAACCCCCCAATAATTCAAATATATGAGGCAAACATGCGACATAAAACAGCGTTAGTTACCGGCGCGGCCAGCGGCATTGGGCTGGCCCTTGCGGCTGATCTATCGAAACAAGGCTTTCGAGTTTGCCTAACTGACGCTGACGAACAAGCGGTTACTAGCGCTGCGCAGTCACTGAACGGGGCGGCGGCTGAGGTATTGGCCCTGCCACTGGATGTTACCAACCAAGAGCACATCAGCGGTGCGGTATCGCGTTTGGAGAACGAATGGGGCGGCGTCGATGTACTCATTAATAATGCGGGCATTCAACACGTGGCCTCCTTGGAGGACTTTCCCGTCGACCGCTGGAAATTGTTAACAGAGATTTTATTGGTCGGCCCAGCCCTGCTGAGTCGCGCCGTATTACCGAGTATGCGAGCGCGAAACTTTGGCCGTATCGTCAATGTGGGCTCCATCCACTCGCTGGTGGCGTCGCCCCATAAGAGCGCGTACGTGGCGGCCAAGCACGGTTTGTTGGGCTTTTCCAAAACCGTCGCGCTGGAAACCGCAGATTGTGATATCACCATTAACACCCTGTGCCCGTCCTACGTAAAGACGGCGCTGGTGCAAAAGCAAATCAGCAGTCAGGCGCTGGCGCACGGTATTTCCGAGGATGAGGTGATCAATAAAATTATGCTCGAGCCAATGCCCAAAAAGAGCTTCATCGACATGGATGAGCTGTGCGGCGCGATGAATTTCTTGCTCAGTGATGCGGCGCGAAATATGACCGGCCAGGAAATGGTCATCGACGGTGGCTGGACTATTCGTTAATGCCAGAGGTGACGCGCTAGGCGCAGAGCCGAGAGCCACGGTACAATCGCCGCTCAGATAATCGCGGACCAGAGCGGCAGACTCCATAACAATGACGAGAAAAAAAATGGCGACGGGAGCGTCTACCGTCGTGCGTCCCCCGCAGGTGGTTAGCCAGGGCAACCCGCAACTCGATGCCTTGGCGCGTGCCTTGTCATTAGAATGCACCACACAATTCTCGGCAGTTGCCGATCAGCAATACCTCTATGACTACCAGGGCTGTTTGAGTTTGGGCCTGGCGCCCAGTGCTCGCGAACACCCGGTGTATGTCGATTTTTCTCAGCAGTGGCGAACGCGTCACCGCGGCAAAGAGCTGTTATTAAAAGCGATTGGCGGGCGCCGCGAAGGCTTGCGGGTGATCGACGCGACGGCAGGGCTTGGGCGCGACAGCTTCCTACTGGCAACCTACGGTGCGTCGGTCGAGATGTGCGAGCGTCACCCTGTGGTAGCCGCGCTGCTTACCGACGGGCTTAAGCGGGCGGCACAAGACCCTGATGTGGCGGGCTTTGTACAGCGTATGACGTTGCACGAAGGCAGTGCTATCGAGCGATTGAGCCGTTGCCTGGGTAGTGCTGATCAGGCCCCGGATGTGGTGTATGTGGATCCGATGTTTCCCGACTCGGGCAAGTCTGCGCTGGTGAAAAAAGAAATGCGTCTGTTCCATCATTTGGTTGGCAAAGACGACGATGACGACGCCTTACTCGCCGCGGCGCTGGCGGTTGCCCGCCACCGCGTGGTGGTAAAGCGCCCGCCAAAAGCGCCGATTATCGATGGCCCGGCGCTCAGCGCCTTGGGAGCCAGGGGCAGGCCGCAATTTGCGGTGACCGGCAAGGCCGTGCGCTTTGATGTCTACCCGATAAAGGCCTTTGGCAATAATTAACGCGCCAGCAGGTCATCCATCATTGCCTGATACATAGCGCTGAGCTGGTTAAGGTCTTCAGCATTCACGCATTCATCCACCTTGTGAATCGTCGCGTTAACGGGGCCGAGTTCCACAACTTGTGCACCGGTTGGGGCGATAAAACGCCCGTCTGAAGTGCCACCGGCGGTCGACAATACCGTGTCGCGACCGGTGACGCGGCGTATCGCGTTTTGTGCCGCTTCCACGAGTGGGCCTTCCGACGTTAAGAAAGGCTGACCGCTCAGGTTCCACTCGAGTGCGTAGTCTAAGCCGTGTTTTTCCAGGATGGCCTCAGTGCGCTGCTGGAGTATGTCTGCCGTCAACTCGGTAGAAAAACGAAAGTTGAAAACCACCTCAAGCTCGCCGGGAATCACATTGGTCGCGCCGGTGCCGCCGTTGATATTTGAAATTTGAAAAGACGTCGCGGGGAAGAAGTCGTTGCCCTCATCCCACTGCTCAGCAGCCAGTTCGGCAAGTGCCGGCGCCGCAAGGTGGATGGGGTTTTTCGCCAGATGGGGGTAGGCCACATGGCCCTGAATACCCCTGACTTTCAGCACGGCGCCAAGGGAGCCGCGACGGCCGTTTTTGATCACGTCGCCCACCGCGTCGGTCGAAGAGGGCTCGCCGACAACACACCAGTCAATTTTTTCGCCCTGAGACGCCAACCACTCAACCACTTTTACAGTGCCGTTTTTTGCCGGGCCCTCTTCGTCGCTGGTAATCAAAAAGGCAATGCGACCGCGGTGGTCGGGGTGTTCACTCACAAAGCGTTCGCAGGCAGTTACCATAGCCGCCAAGCTGCCTTTCATATCGGCGGCGCCACGACCGCGCAGCATACCGCCGCTGATCTCTGGCTCAAACGGGGGTGTTTGCCAGTCGCTCTCGGGGCCGGTTGGCACCACATCGGTATGGCCGGCAAAGCACAGCAGCGGGCCCTCGTTGCCGCGCACCGCCCAAAAGTTGTCAACCTCGCCAAATCGCAGCGGCTCGCAATGAAAGCCAATGGCGGCAAGACGCGCCATCATTAGCGCTTGGCAGCCCTCGTCCTCAGGGGTAACCGAGGGGCGCTGGATAAGGTCGATGGCAAGGTCCAGGGTAGGGCTGAGGCTCATAATTCGGGCTCTAAAATCAAAAGCGGCATTTTAACAGAGAACGCCGGGAAAATCGGCGGCGGCAGTTCGCTGGCTGCGGCTGTTCAAAATGTCAGTGGAGTGAGTGTTTTTGTCATAGAGAAGGTCTTGGCAGCTCGGTAACATCGGGCTCAGTTATACGCCAATCGAATGCCTAACGATGATAAAGGAGTGGCTATGAGTGTTGACCTGAACGTGGCGGCCGCCGCCGCGCAGTTTGATTTTGCCGATCAGGATATTCCGCAGCGCCTGCGGCACTGGGCCGAAGTGCGGCCTGATCACCCCTTTATGATTTGGGAGCCGCGTTCGGGCGAAGAGCGCAGCTGGAGCTACAAGGCCTTTGACGAAGAAACCAGCAAAATCGCTGCGGGTCTCTACGCCAAGGGCGTGCGCAAGCACGACAAGGTTATGATTCACGCCGAGAACTGCCCAGAGATGGTATTGGCATGGTATGCCTGTGCCAAATTGGGTGCGGTGGGTGTGACCACCAACACCCGCTGTGTGGGCGGCGAAATTGAGTACTTTGCTGCGCACACCGAGGCAGTCGGGGTTATCACTCAGCCGAAGTTCGTGCAGGAAATTAAGAACAACGCCAAAAATATCCAGTGGCTGATTGTTACTGAAGACAACTCCGGCGAAGCCGCAGAGGCGGACCAGCAGCACGACGAACAGCTATTCGAAACCCTGTATGGCGATGCCAGCACCGTGCCCGAGCGCCCAGCCGAGCCCATGCTGCCAGCGGGGATTATGTTTACCTCTGGAACGACATCACTTCCGAAGGCAGTAGTGCACACTCATGCCAATGCCCTGTGGTCTGGCACCATGGGCTCACAGAGCATGAATATGGACCGTGACAGCGTCTACCTGGGTTTCCTGCCGTTCTTTCACGTGAACTGTCAGAGCTGGGCATTCTGGGGCTCATTGGGTGTGGGCGGCACCGCAGTGTTGTTACCCAAGTTTTCTGCCAGCCGGTTCTGGGAAATTATCGACAAACACCAAGTGACTCACTGCTCAATGATTCCCTTCGTCTTTAAGGCAATTGGTGCCCAGGCCGTGCCTGAAGAGCACAGCCTGAAAGTGATGCCGATGGGTATTATCTGGAAGGAAATTGAAGGTTGGTTGAAGGCCAAGCCTTTTGCTAGCTGGGGCATGACAGAAACCGTTACCCACGCAACGCGCTCAGACTTCGTGCAAGAGTGGCCGCAGGGCAGTATTGGTAAACCGACGCCGGGCTATCACTTGGCGGTGGTTAACCCCGAAACCGGCGAGCCCTGTAAAAAAGGCGAAATCGGTGAGCTGTGGGTACACGGGGTACGCGGCGTAAACATCTTCCTGGAGTATTACAAAAACCAGGAAGCCATGGACAAGTCGTTCACTGAAAACGGCTGGTTCAAAACCGGTGATATGGTTCACGTCGGCGATGAAGGCCACTTCTACTTTACCGACCGGGATAAAGATGCCCTGAAAGTCGGTGGCGAAAACGTCTCAGCCCGCCAAGTGGAAGAGGTTGTCATGCAGGTTCCCGGCGGCGGCGTCGGCGAAGTGGCGGTGGTTGCTAAGTCTCACGATATGCTGGACATGGTGCCGGTTGCCTTCGTTATTAAGGGTTGGGGCGCGCCAGAGGACGAAGACGCGTTCGCCCAGGCCATCATCGATCACTGCAAAGCCAATATGGCAGACTTTAAAGTGCCGCGCGCTGTGTACTTTGTCGACGAGTTTCCGCGTGCAACCCTGGAGAAGGTCGCCAAGAACAAACTCCGTGAAATGGCTGACGAGATGCCTGCAGTCTAAATTTCAGGTGCTGGAATAGGGGCGCGGACAGCCCTTTACCGGCAGCCGACGCGCCTACTGAGCGCACACACTAGCCAACAGTGTGTGCGCTTTTTTATCCCTGGTGATTTAGCCGAAGCGGGTCTAAAAACGCGTTGATACTTTTGTTGTTTGTAAGCGGGTGTCGCCGCACATCATTACCTGTCAAATGCGCGCTACAAGTGCAGCCCTTTGTTCACTTCTTTTAGTCGATTATTTGGTGAAGGTAAGCTCATCATTTTGATAAGCAGCACGCTACGTCGTTGAACATTTTGAAAATAGGGTTATGCTCAAGCGAAAGGAATCTCAGAACAGATAGAGGTAGGAAGCCTTGTCACCAGCAGTAATCACCTCCACAAAGTACAACCAACCTTGTGAAATAGCTTTGATATTCAAGGCCGTTCAGAATCCTGTCCCTGAGATAGTGAGTTTAAGCGATATAAGACTCTCGTATTCACAATAAAACGGTTGGGGGCATACATGACGGTTGAGAACAAAGTAGACCTAAAAGAAGAGCGGAAGAAGATTCGCGCTCAAATTGATTCAGAGACCGTTCGCAGTGTCATGTTAGTGAATGGAGGCGGGTCTGTTGCTTTGATTGCCTTATTACCCTCTATTGTCGGTACCCCTCTAGTTTTTGGCGTACTGCTCGCTTTGTCTGCATGGCTGTTAGGGCTAACCCTTGTTGTAATCCATAACATTCTGCGGCGTAAATGCTCAGAGGCTTACTCCGTGAGTGGCGATAAATCCCCAAAAGCTGAAGCTAGGCTGTGTATAAGGCCGAATGAACCTTGGGTGTGTTGGTGGTCTTGGAAGTTACTTTATACATCGATCGCAGCTTTCTTTATCGGAGGGGTGATTATGGTTGGTTTTGGGTTTATTCATGTGGATGAATTGAGTAAGGGGCAGAATTCGATTGTTCAGGGGGAGTATGCTGCCTCGCAACCGTGATTAGATGCGCTAAAAACATGGGGTTTTTGGCTGCACCAAGGTTTTGGTTTTTTTACCCAATACAATATGAGCGTGGTGCAGTGATTCGAGATGGCCGTCAGGGTTAATTCAACGGTCTATCGAAGAAAAGTTCTGCTGAGTTTTTTGTGCTTATGCACCTTGTTGCAGTGCGTCAAACAGAGCGCGGTGATGCGTTTTTTAACCCTTGAATAAACGCAGTGGTGTTGCACAATTGTCATAAAATCATCCCGATTTTGTCACGGGGGCGGCGTAGTCTTCTGGCTGTCGGCGGCGCTTGAGCGTTGCCCAATGTCCATAAGAGGAATTGCGATGAACCGTTACTACAAAGCTCAGGCCTCACAATCCGAACACCATCAGCGCCAAATTCGCGCTGAGCTTTCGCGCCAAGTAGAGGATTTCCTAAAAAAAGGTGGGCATATAGAACAACTGGATGGCCCCAATTTCAAACCGCATCGGAGTGTAAGAGTCAGCAGTTCAGCCTTCACCGAAATGCTGTGAGCGCAGTGTCTGCGGCCATTTGCTAAACGGCTGTTGCGACAAGCTACTGTTGTAGTAATGGACCTGGCCGGTTACCTCTTTACCCAGCCAGCTGGCGGAGGGGACTGGCTGCTTGTCGTGATCGAGCTCAATTTCGGCGATGATAAGGCCGTGGTTGTCACCGGCAAATTCGTCAATCTCCCAGTACCGAGTGTCATTGGCAATAGGCAGGGTATAACGGGTTTTTTCAACCAGCGGCCCCTCACACAGGGCGAGCATTGCGCGGGCATCGTCGAGGGGAATGGCGTATTCAAACTCGACACGGCTCGCGCCTTGGCTGATGCCCTTAATGGTTAGCCAGGCGGCATCACCGGCAATGCGTACCCGAACATTGCGGTGCGGGTCTCGGCTAAGATAGCCCTGCACCATATGGCAGCCTTTGACGCCCAGCGCCTCGGTCTGTAAACGCCAATCGCTATTGCTGACCAGGTATTTACGTTCGATCTCCATGGCGGCAGGGCTAGTCATTATCGTGATTTCTCGCTGAGTTGGCGCCTGTTAAGCGCGGACTCGCTCAGGCAGTGAATTTGTGTTTTGCGGATTTGCCAGCCTTCTTCAGCCAGCGCGCGAATAATGGCGTCTCTTAACCATTCCTCCCCGATCCATACACCACCCTGCACCATCGATTCCTCGACGACGCAATAGACCTGTAAGCTGTTGGGAAAACGCTGATAGTCAACGGTGTGTGTCAGCCAGCAAAAGCCCGGCAGGGGTTTGGCCAGCGCGGTTTCGCAAACGTCGTTAAGGCGGTGGACCAGTTGTTTTTCGCGTTTTTTGTCGGTTTTTCGCATAGCGCCTTATTAAACGTAGAGTGCGGTCAGGGCGTCGCTGTAGCGTCCAGAAAGCGTAAACGCAGTGCTTCGATGCGCTCGCGATTTACGCCGAAGTCATAGTAGCCAATTTTAGATGCGCTGCGCACATCGACGCGATTTTTATCCGGTGTATACAGCAGCTCAACATCGTCACGGTAGCGCATTATTTTACTGCGCACCTCCACGTGGAGGTAGTGCGGGGATTGTGCGATGACCTGGGTTCTCGGCAGTGAGCGCAGCAGTGATTGCAGGGTTTGCCACTGCTCGGCAGAGGTGACTTTAAATGGTGAAGTGAAAGCATCCAGGTCTTCACTCTGACTCGATACGCAGCGCGGCGCTGACGGGCAGCTTGAGAGTGCACTGGGGGTATCGACCTGCTCAGGCGACTGCAGGGGTGCTGCGCAGCCGAAAAGAAGGGCGACAGTCGATGTAATAAGAAATAAGCGGCGCATGATGAGAACTCCCGGGCTGATGAATAGCATTGTATACGTTGTAGTGAAAATTCGGTTGTTGTGTCATCGAGTTTTACGCGAACTCTGGTAGGCTGGCGCAGGGTAAGGGCTTCAAAATACGATGGAAGGGCGTGTGCGTAGTCGATTATTGGTTTTGGTATTGCTAGCGCTGGTGGCGTCTTGTGCTGCGGTGCCGCCGCATGCAGCCGGCGAAGACTCATTTATTCCTGCGGCGTCGCAGGCCACTACCCGCTGGCAGAAATTAAGCGTCGATGGCGTGCCCGTGGGGCTGAGGAAGTTAGTGAGTTTTTGCGACGACACGCGCTGCTCGACCGAGCAAACGCTCCGTGTTCAAATTCAGCAGCCGGGGGAGGCCGCTGAGCAAACAGAAACGCGACTTCGCTACGTAGAGGCGCGCGATGGCAGGCCGCTTCAGGCAACTAAGGTGCAGCAGTCGCGGGCGGCGAGTCACAGGTTGGCCATTGAATACCGTGGCCAGCGCCTATGGCTATCTCAGGGGCAGGCCTTCGCGCCTGTTGCTGGTCAAGCCGTGGCGCAGTTTCCTCATCAGCGGCAGCGCTTGTTCGCGCAGCATGCCAAGAGCGGTGAGTTGCTTACCCAGGAATGGAGTTTTGCGCAACAGGCGGTGGAAGCGGTGCGCTACCGGTTTACACCGCTGAATGCGCCGTTGACGCAGGCCCTGTCTACAGCATTGACGCCTTGGTTGACGGTGCTGCGCTGGAAAATAAGTAAAGATGTTCAGCGCCAGGGAGCGTGGCAGCGCAGTGCGATTTACTACGCCGATGGCGATTTTACGGTGTTGGCGCAGTACAGCGAATCTGCCGGTCAGTCGATGTGGTTGTTGCCCTGTGATGAAGCCTGCCGCGCTGAGCCATTGGAGGCGATGAGTCATGTATACCAACGGTTATTGCGCTCTCCCTATCGCATAAGCGACCAGGCGTTGAATGGCAAAGTTCGCTACCAGCTTCGCGGTGCGCCCTCGCATTGGCAGCCGCCGGGCACCGGCCAGCAATCCGTGCAAAAAGAGGGTAATGATTGGTTGGTCACTGTATGTAAGCACTGTGAGCTAGCCTCGCCTGAGGCGGCGCCCGTGGATGATTACCTTGGCGCGAGCTATTGGTTACCCGCGAAGGCCTCGGCATTCGCCGCCGTGGTGGACGAGTTGATAGGTCAGGCGCCCATAGCGCCAGCGGTAAAAATGCAGCGACTAACCCGTTTTGTCAGCGCTCATATGGACGATGTAGCCACCTACAGCGGCTACGCGACAGCGCTGCAGGCAATGGAGAGTGCTCAGGGCGATTGCACAGAACATGCGCTGATGTTGGCGGCCCTGGCGCGGGCCGCCGGTATTCCCAGCCGGGTTGTTATGGGCGTGGCTTACAACAACGAACGCTTTTTAGGCAGGCGTTTTGTGTTTGTGCCCCACATGTGGGTAGAAGCCTGGACGGGTGAACGCTGGGAAAACTTTGACAGTGCGCTGGGGCCATTTAGTGCCGGACACATTGCCCTGGCCGTCAGTCATGGTGATCAGGCTGACTTTTTGGCGATGAACGCGCTGCTGGACGGACTACGCATTGTATCGGCCGTGCAGCTGAAAAGCCGCGTGGCCGATACCGAGTAGAGAGGGCTTATTCGTAAGCGACTGGCATGTCGACGAGGCTGTCATCGCCGGCCATATCAATGTCTGCAACGGTGACGGCATCGCTGCTGTGAACCGCGCCAATAACGGTAACTTCTTCAAGAAGAAGCTGAGGCTCGTCGGCGCTGGCAGCGCCCGCTACGAAAAGTGCTGCGGCGGCCAAAACTGCGCGAAAACTATTGAGTGACATATTCGATCCCCTTGACGAGTTTGCAAGCAGCGACACTGTGCTGCGGTGGTCTTTCAATGGTGGGCAGTATGCCCATGCATTGTTACAGGGGTATGACGAATTTATTTCAAAACGCGATATTAGATGAATTTGTCATGAATTTTTGATCTGGAGGAAATGTGGGTGTCACGTTTGCACTGCGGTTTCAGGCGGGCCCTTCAATTCCACGCGGTTGCCCTCGGGGTCTTGAATATAGATGGATGGACCGTACCCCTGCGCGCCATAGCGCCGTTGAATGCCCTGATGGACAATGCCCTGGCCGTCCAGGTAGGCCAGCACAGCGTCGCCGTCGAAGTTTTCCAAGGTCAGGCAGAAATGGTCCATATTGTGGCCATCTTGCCCCGGTGCTGGGCCGCCCTCCTGGCCTAGCGGGGCCTCCACAGGGACGATATCGATAAGACTGGCACCGGCGCGCAGTTGATAGAGGCCCAGCTGTGCTTCCTCGCGCTCGATGTGACAACCAAGGCGCTGGTAAAAGTCGATCATCGCGGCGAGGCGCGTTGTACGCAGCACCACATGGTCCAAACCCTGGAGTTGAATCATGGTGACACCTTCGTTTTCAGGGGCTCGTTACTGAGCACGCTGTTCACCATGCAGCCATTGCGGGTGGATGGCAATACTGTCACTGCTGCTCGACACCCACACACTGTCTTCGTCCAGCGTGAATTGTAGTTGCATTGAACGCTGCGTGAGCGCGCTCAGGGCTCGCGATTCATCTTCGGGAATTTCGACGACACTCAGCCAGCTTTGCTGGCTCAGTTTGCCTTGGTTTTCCTGCCACCATTGGGCTGTGCTGCGGCCGCTGTAGCAAACCACGATAACGTGCCGGGCTTTGGAGCGCGCCCGGCGCAAGCGCTTTTCACTGGGCTGCCCAAGCTCAATCCACAACTCGGTTTCTCCGCTCAGACTGTGGCGCCACAGATCTGGCTCATCGTCATTGCTGAGGCCGCGAGTAAACTGCAGCGCGGGGTCGGCAAATAGCGCAAAGCTAAGGAGTCGCAGCATCATGCGCTCGTCTGTTTCAGAGGGGTGGCGTGCCAGCGTGAGTTGGTAGGGCTGGTAATGGTGGCGTCGCAGGTCACTAATCTCGATATCGGCTTTGAAAATACTGGCTGTTAACGCCATTGCGGTCACCTCTGTTGTTTATACCGCGGCATTGTACCCGAGTATGAGCAATGCGTAGCGCAGGCTTTTGCCAATGGCGACCAAGGTAAAAAAGCTCAGTGCGGGCACGCGCATAATGCCGCCGACCACGGTGAGTGCATCACCGCCGATTGGCAGCCACGACATCAACAAGGTCCATTTGCCGTAGCGGGCAAACCAGCCCTGCGCGCGTTCCAGGTCTTTTTTGCGCGCGGGAAACCAGCGGCGGTCGGCATAGTGGCTGAGCTTGCCTCCCATCCACCAGTTGACGCCCGCGCCGAGGGTATTGCCGCTACTGGCTGCAAGCCATAGCCAAAAGGGCAGTAGCCCGGCTTCGAGCTGGGCGATCAACAGCACTTCCGAGTAAAACGGCAGCAATGTGGCTGCGCCAAAGGCGGCGGCGAACAGGAGTAAATAGGCGCTGATCATAGCGCGGCCGCCTGGCAAAGTTGCGCAAATAAACGGCGCTGGCGCGCGTGCTGGGGCAGATATTCGGGATGCCATTGTACCCCCAGTCGAAACGGTTGTTGCGGGTCTTCAATGGCTTGGGTGATGTTATCAAGGTCGCGACCGCTGACGCGCATGCCTTCGCCCAGTCGATCAACCGCTTGGTGGTGCAGGCTATTAATTCTGCATTGCTCCTCGCCCAGCACGTCGAAAAGCTGCGTGTCGGTATCGACATGGAGCGTTTTATGGGGCAGCAGCATGCGCCGGTTGCTGGTGCGTTTTCGCAAGGGCGTCAGGTCGACATGCAAGCTGCCGCCCAGCACAACGTTGAGTAGTTGCGCGCCCCGGCAGATCCCCAGGATTGGCAGACCGCTTGGCAATAGTCGTTCAAGTGCGCCGATCTCAAAGCGGTCTCGGCGGGGATTCATTGGGGCGACTTCGGGGGCATCTGGCAGATACAGGCCCTGGTCGATATCGTCGCCGCCGCTGATGATAATGCCGTCGATATGGCGCGGCACGTCGCCGTGCTCAGGGGTGAGGTGAATGGCCTCGGCACCCGCTCGGCGAAGTGCCCAGCGAATAAACCACCACGACACGGGGAAGCGTCTGTCCTCGCCGGTAACGGCGATAACAGGGTGTGAGTCACTCGAACGCATTTTGCTGATAACCGTCGTCCTTTATGAATTTACAAGAGTTCGGGGATCAATCTGCTATCGACATGCTGAGTCCAGTCGCTGAATAGACTGCTGGTCGTGCTTTCCAGGTGCGCTCGGTAGGCCTGACACATTGCTTGTAAGCGCGCCTCGTCACAGGCAAGCGCATCGACTTGCAGCCAGTCGCGCCAGGGGTGGATCAGGCCCCAGTTTGGGTCGTCGATCAGGCTATTCGGCAAGCGGTAATGCAGGGTGGGGCGGGCCTTCACCCGCGGGTCGTCGATATGCCGACGCAGCAATGTTTCGTTCATATGGGCAAACAGTGGCAGCATGTCCAGTGCGCGGTTGCGTGTTGGGTTGAAATGGATGTAATCCTCGATGAGTTCATCCGCGCTGGGTTGGTAGTCTGCTGCCAGCACCTTGCGCATATAATCGCGCTTAAATGGGTCGATATAGCTGGTCAAGCGCCGGCTTAAATCGACTCTGCTGCGCTGCTTGAGCCAGTCGTATAAACAGATAAAGGCGCGAAAATAGTTGAGTACCGTCGCGGGCTCGCAATCGGGCATTTCAGGGTTTAAGTGCAAGCCAAAGGCGTTTTTTGCCGACGCTTCTGTGCCCTTGGCACCGGCGAGGCGCAAGCGCAGAAACAGATCTTCCAACTGCCAAAGCTCACTCAGCGCGATGGGTGGGGCGACGATCTCAAAGGGCACCAGCTGTTTGGCAACGAGCCCAACTATCGACTCGGTGAGTTCCTCAAAGTCATTGCCGGCACCGGCCTGTTCTCTGTCTCGCCCGAGCTTTTTAATGTACGCGGAGTCGAGCTCGACCCCGAAGGTGCCGAAAGGCGTGTCAGTCACTTGGTATTCGTAGTCGGACTGACGTTCAATACGGCCGCCAAAGCAGTCAACGATGGTCTCGGCAATGGCATCCATTTCCATTCCGGTAAACTCAATTTCCATACCTAGCCTGCGCTCGCTGCCGCTTTCGGCAGTGCGGGCGGATGGCAATGGCCACAGACTGGCGCGGTAGTCATTGGGTTTTGATGTCATTCGCGTCTCCGATAATGTTGGCGATAGGCTTCAGTGAATCTACGTGCTTGCAGACCACTTGGAACAGGGTAAGCAGTGGGACGGCCAGCAGGACACCAGGGGCACCCCACAGCCAGCCCCAAAAAAAGATCCACAGGAAAACAATAATCGGGTTCAGGCTGAAGCGCATACCGTGAATAAAGGGGTCGACAAACTGCCCCACCAGCGCGGTGAACAGGGCATAGCCCAGCGGCGCGACAAGTACCAGAGCCGGTGTTTGAAAGCTGACGGCACTGACGATGGTCAGCAGCATGACCGTAATGCTCACCCCGAGATAGGGGATGTAGCGCAGCAGCGCGGCAACGGCGCCCCACAGCGCGGGGTCGGGGAAATCCAATAACCACAGACACATGGTGGTGATAGCCCCGACGCCAACGTTAACCAGAGTGATGGTCAGCAGGTAGCGCGACATTTGCTCCTGGGCGTGGCGAGCCAGTTGGGTAGCTGCGGCCTTATCTTGCTTGTTGGGCAGGCTATTTATAAACCGCTGCATCAGGGCATCGCCTGAGCTGAGCAAGAAAAATAGCAGGATGATGCTGAGCGTACCGTAGACGCCGAAGTTGCGCGCGATCTCCCAAATCTCGCCACGCCAGCCGGTGTCGGCGATTACCACCTTGTTTATCTTGGGATTAGCGGGGCCGGAGAATTCCTCGGCCAAACTGTCGATGCTCGCGGTGGCGGCATCGACATTGCTGCGCTCACTGTTGACCTCGCGAAGGTGGTCGCGGATCACCTCTGCCGCTTCGGGGGCGCGCTGCAACCACTCGCTGGCTGGCGATGCCAGGGCATAGAAACCAGCGCCAATACTGCCGATGCAGGCCGATAAAATCAGTAGTGCGGCTGCGCTGCGGGGCAGCCGCCAGCACTGCAAGCGACTCACAGCAGGTGCCAACAGCAGAGCGAAGATAAGTGCTAGTGTAATTGGCAACATGACGTCGCGCGCAAGCCTGAGCGTATAAAGTACCGCTAAGACCGCCAGCAGGCGCAGGGCCCACTCGCTGTGTTTCGAAGATTGTGTGTTATGCATTTTCTGAGTCTGTATTTGCCCAGTGTTTGAGGGGGCGCAGAGCGCGAAGGGTTAAAAAGGTCATCAGGCTTACCACGATCGCGATTTCGTAGCGCTGCCAAGCCACCGCCGTGCCAATGGCGCCGGTTGCCCAGATCGCCGCGGCCGTCGCGGTGCCACTAACAGAACCACCTTGCTTAAGAATGGCGCCGCCACCGATAAAACCGATGCCACTCATCAAACCATACATTAAACGCGCGTGAGATTCCGAGCCACTTAAGATGTCTCGTCCAATAAGCAGGTAGGCGCAGCAAGCAATGGCCACCAGTGGGAAGGTTCTCAAGCCGACGCCGCGCGACTCAACTTCGCGGTTCCAGCCGATTGGAATAGCGAGTAGGTAGGCGATAGCCAGCTGCGTTAAGTGGTGGCCGATCAGCGGCCAATTTATATCAGCGATTATGGGCATGGCGCGGTGTTACTTTGCCGGCTCTCGCGGCCCGAATAGCCACCAGATGATTAGCCCGAGAAGGGGTAGCAGTAAAATAAGCACGATCCACAGCAGCTTATTTGCAGAGCTGTTGCGACTTTGAACGATGTTTAGAATGGCCCAGATGTCGGCGATAAAAATTAATAAGCCGAAAAAACCGGTGATCTGTAACTCCATGTTGGCCCCCGTTATTTTTAGGCCCGGCGATGCCCGGCCACTGAATAATAGAGTAGTTTGTCGACGCAGAGTTCACCAATACAAAAACGCCGCCCGAAGGGGGCGGCGTTCTCAAACTGCTGTTTACCCAGGTTTAGTTGTGGGCGTGCAGCATGTCATTGAGGGCGATCGCTGACTTGTTTGTCAGCACCTCAATGGCACCATTTTTGGAATTGCGGCGGAACAACAGGTCCGATTGGCCAGCCAGGTCGCGGGCCTTGGCAGTACCTGCGTGCTCACCTTTTTCATCGATCATGGTGACGACTGATCCAGCGGTGATGTAGAGGCCGGCTTCTACTGTGCAGCGGTCGCCCAGTGGAATACCCACACCAGCATTGGCGCCAATCAGGCACTCTTTGCCGATGGAAATAATAATATTGTTGCCACCGGACAAGGTGCCCATGGTTGAACAGCCACCGCCCAAGTCGGAACCGGAACCAATCATGACACCGGCTGAGATGCGCCCTTCAATCATACCGGGGCCTTCCGTACCGGCATTAAAGTTTACAAAGCCTTCGTGCATGATGGTGGTGCCTTCGCCGAGATAGGCGCCCAGGCGCACGCGCGCGGTGTGGGCAATACGAACACCGGAGGGCATAACGTAGTTTGTCATTTTGGGGAATTTGTCGACGGACATGACCTCAAGCAATTCACCGTTCAAGCGGGCTTCCAATTGGCGCTGGGGCAACTCACGAAGGTCGATAGCGCCTTGGTTGGTCCAGGCAACATTGGGCAGAACCCCGAACAGGCCGCTCAAGTCCAGAGAATGCGGCTTGGCCAGGCGATGAGAGAGCAGGTGCAGCTTCAAGTAACCCTCGGGTACCGAGCTGGGGGCAGCGTCCTCAGCCAGCAAGGTAACAACCAGCGCCTGCTTGGCGGTTGCCAGCTGTGCAGCGATATCGGCCTGGGCGCTGTCGCCTGCGGCCTTCAGTGCTTCAGCGACGCGGCTCATTTGCTCGCTGTTTACGGTAATTGCCGCATTGCCGCCTTTGTACTCAACAATGGGGGCGATCGCCGCGCACAGGGCTTCGGCGGGTTGTAGCAGTGGCTGGGGGTAGAAAATATCCAGCCATTCGCCTTTGCTGTTTTGGCTGCCTAGACCCAGGCCCAGGCTAAATAGTGCGTTACTCATTAAGGTTCTCTCTTACAGGCTTAAAGCGTGTGGTGGGTAAATAATTGCTCGTAGTGCTCGGCTTTAAAGCCAAGCTGACGCGCGCTGCCGGTGTCGAGCAGCGGGCGTTTCATTAATGTTGGATGCTGCAGTAGCAGCTGCACTGCCGAGGCGTCGTCATCAATTGTGCGGCGCTGTTCATCATTTAGCTGTTTCCACGTGGTGCTGCGCTTATTGATCAGGCTGTCGCCCAGCTCTTGCAGCCAGTTGTGCAGTTGCTCGGCGGTAAGGGCCTGTTCGCGGACGTCGTGGAACTGATAGTCGACATTGTGATCATCCAGCCAGCGGCGCGCCTTGCGCACCGTGTCGCAGTTTTTTATTCCGTATAAAGTCGTTGTCATGGCCAATGCTGTGTTCTGAAAAGGCTCGGCATCATAGCAAAAAGCCGCGATGGGTTCACGGCGCGGCCGCGCTCGGCCGCCGCGCCATCGATGTATTTAGGCCTTGCGGGTTTTCTTGGGGTGCTTTCGCTGGGGATAGCAGGTGGTGCATATCTCACAGACGGTGCCGTCGCAGCCACGCGCGCTGCAAAATTCGCGGCCGTAGTAGATGATTTGCAGGTGCAGGGCATTCCAGCGGTCTTTGGGGAATAGCCTTTTCAGGTCTTTCTCAGTTTGGGCAACGCTTTTGCCGTTAGTCAGCCCCCAGCGCTGCGCCAGGCGATGAATATGGGTATCGACCGGAAAAGCGGGCACGCCGAAGGCCTGCGACATGACGACGCTTGCCGTTTTGTGGCCGACTCCGGGCAGGGACTCCAGTGCTTCCATGTCTTCTGGCACCTGGCCATTGTAGTCGGCAAGCAAAATTTCCGAGAGCCGCTTGATGGCTTTCGACTTCTGCGGAGACAGGCCACAGGGGCGGATGATCTCGCGAATGTCGTCGACACTTTGCTGGGCCATGTCCGCCGGATTGTCGGCGAGCGCAAACAGTGCCGGGGTCACTTGGTTGACGCGCTCATCGGTACACTGGGCCGACAGCAGTACCGCCACCAGCAGAGTGTAAGGGTCTTTGTGGTCCAGTGGGATTGGCTGGGTGGGGTAGAGCTCGTCGAGACGGCGCAAAATAAAGTCGACGCGCTCAGCCTTCAGTAAGTTACGCCCTGGTTCGCCTGCGTTCATGTGTTGAGCGTCTCCACATAGCGGCGAATACGCTGGGCGGCCTCGACACAGTTTTCAAGTTCGGCGACCAGCGCCATGCGCACATAGCCACTGCCGGGGTTGCTGCCATTCACTTCTCGCGAGAGGTAGGAGCCGGGCAGCACGGTGACATGCTGTTGATCAAACAGCTGTTTGGCAAATTCCGTGTCGGCGATGGGCGTTTTTGCCCACAGGTAGAACGAGGCTTCGGGCTGTTGTACGTCTAAGCAGCCGCCCAGCTCCTCTAAAACCCGAGCGAATTTCTCGCGATAGAGATCGCGATTTTCTTTTACATGGGCCTCGTCGTTCCAGGCAGCGATGCTGGCAAGTTGGTGTTGAATGGGCATGGCACAGCCGTGATAGGTGCGATACAGCAGGAAGTCGGCCAGCACTTTGGCATCCCCCGCGACAAAGCCTGAGCGCAGGCCGGGCAGGTTGGAGCGTTTCGACAAGCTGTGGAACACGACGCAGCGCTCGTAGTTATCGCGCCCCATTTCCGCACAGGCCTGCAACAGGCCTGCGGGCGCGTGTTGCTCGTCAAAATATAGTTCGGAGTAGCATTCATCGCTGGCCAGGATGAAGTCGTACTTATCTGCCAGACGAATCAGCTTTTGTAGCGTGGCGACGCTGGTGACGGCGCCGCTAGGGTTGCCCGGAGTGCATAGGTACAACAACTGGCAGCGTTGCCAAACTTCCTCGGGCACGGCGTCATAGTCAGGAATAAAACCATTGCCGGCGTTACAGGCGAGAAAGTGGGGTTGTGCTCCGGCTAATAGCGCAGCGCCTTCATAGATTTGGTAAAAGGGGTTGGGGCTGCATACCAGAGCGTCATCACTGGGGTTGACGACGGCTTGGGCAAAGGCGAACAGGGCCTCGCGGGTGCCATTGACCGGTAGTACCTGCGTTTCAGGATCTAAAGTCTTTAGGCCAAAGCGGCGCTCGGCCCAGTGCGCAATACTTTGGCGCAGCTCGGCTACTCCCTTGGTTGTGGGGTAGTTGCTGAGTCGGCCGAGCTCACTTGCCAGGGTATCGGCAACAAAGCGCGGCGCAGGGTGACGGGGTTCGCCGATGGATAGCGGAATAGGCGGCAAGTCGCTGCTGCTGGTGCCTAACAAGGCACGCAGTTTTTCAAAGGGGTAGGCCTGTAGCGTTTGTAGGCGCGGATTCATTAGGCTGATTTACTCGCTTTTTCATCCAGCTCGGAACAAATCGCGTGTTGAATTTGTTCACACAGTTGGGGGTCATTGATCGGGCGGTTGTGTTCGTCGGTGACAAAGAACACATCTTCAACGCGCTCGCCGAGGGTGGCGATTTTGGCATTTTGCAGGTGCACGCCGTAGTCATTGAAGATCAGCGCCAGCCTGGCCAATAGACCTGGGCGGTCTGGGGTAATGACTTCAAGCATGGTGTGACCTTTATTGAGGTCGGTGGCCATACTGGTGCGCGTGGGGGTGGAGAATAGGCGCATTTGTCGGGGCATGCGGCGACTGCTGAGGTCAGGGGAGTCGTCGGGTTTCTCAAGTTGCTGAGTTAAAAACTCGGTGATCTCACGAATGCGTTCGGGGTTGTCGCCAATGGGTTCGCCGTCCACACCGAGTACGTAAAAGGTATCCAGCGTGTAGTTGGTCCCGGTATTGTAGATCCGCGCATCTTGTATGCTGAGGTCAAGTTGTTCCATGGCGCCAGCGAGTACCGCGAATGTGCCTTTACGCGAAGGTGTGTGCACAAAAATCTGCGTTGCGCCTTCGTGATCCAGCAGTCCGCCTTCCTTCACCAATACCAGTGAGTCCTCGGGCGAGGTGCGCTGAGCGATAGCGCGGCAGTGCCAAACAATATCGTCGACTTGCTCGCGAATAAAATAGTCTTCACCGGTGCTTTTCCACAGCTCGCGAATTTCTTCTTCGGTGAAGCCGTAGTCTTCGAGCTTTTCGATAGCACCTAGCTGGGTCTCTGCAATCCACTCCTGCTTATCGATGGGGTTTTCCAGGCCGCGTCTCAGGGCGCGGCGCGTTTCTGCATAGAGCTGGCGCATCAGCGAGGCGCGCCAGGAGGTCCACAACGTGGGGTTGGTCGCATTGATATCGGCAATGGTTAAACAGAACAGATAGTCCAGGTGCTGCTGGTCACCCATTTCCAGGGCGAAATCGCGGATCACATCGGGGTCCTGGATGTCTTTGCGCTGTGACACCGAGGACATCTCAAGGTGTTTCTCCACCAGCCAGGCAACGAGGTTGGTGTCGCGCCGATTTAGCCCGAGGTATTGGCAAAACTCGCGTGCATCCACCGCGCCAAGAGTGGAGTGGTCGCCGCCGCGCCCTTTGGCAATGTCGTGGAAGAGTCCGGCTAGGAACAGTAATTCTGGCTTGGGCAGACGCTGCATGATGCGGCAGGCCATTGGGTAGACCTTCACCATGTCCGGGTAGCGGAAGCGGCTGAGGTTCTTGATGAGTTCCAGAGTGTGGGCGTCGACCGAGTAGATATGGAAAAGGTCGTGCTGCATTTGACCGGTGATTTTGCCAAATGCCGGGATAAATTTTCCGAGAACGCCAAAGCGTTTCATTCGACGGAGGTTGAGTGCGACGCGTTGTGGGGCGCGCAATAATTCCATGAAAAACCGCTTATTGCGCGGGTCGGCGCGAAATTCGTCGTCGATTAAGTGGCGCGATTTGCGGATCAGCCGAATGGTGCTGGCACGCACGCCGTCGATAGCGTCGTGGTGGGCCATTAGCACAAAAATCTCCATCAGCGCGGAGGGCGTTTTTTCAAACACCTTTTCGTTGCTAACTTCGATATGGCCGTTGCGAATGCGAAAGCGCGGGTTGAGCTCAAGTACGGTCTCCGCCTCGCAGGCGCGGAGAATGGTTTCGTCGAAGTGCTGCATCAGTACGTCATTGAGCTCACCCAGGTGCTGCGCCCAGCGGTAGTATTGTTGCATGAAGCGTTCTACGGCGAGTTTGCTGTCGTCGTCTTCGTAACCGAAACGAGCGGCCAGGGTTCGCTGGTGATCAAACAGCAGGCGGTCTTCTTCACGGCCAGTGATTAAATGAAGGGCGAAGCGCAGGCGCCAGAGGTAATTCTGGCCGTCTTTTAGCGTGTCGAGCTCTTCCTGGCTTAAAAAGAGTTTTTCACGCAGCTCGTCGATGGATTGGGCGCCAAAGTGGCGTTTGATCACCCAGCCGATCATTTGAATGTCGCGCAGGCCACCGGGGGAGCTTTTAATATTTGGCTCGAGGTTGTATTCGGTATTGGCGTACTTGCGGTGGCGACTGATTTGCTCGTCCCACTTTGCCCGGAAAAACTCGGCGCTGGGCCAAATTTGGTCAGGGCCGACTTCGTTCATCAACAGCTCGTGCAGGGCGGCATTACCCTCAAGCGGGCGCGACTCCATCAGGTTGGTAACCACGGTGATGTCGTCAATGGCGGCTTGGCGGCATTCGTCGATGCTGCGCACGCTGTGACCGATCTCCAGGTTGATATCCCAAAGACGGGTGATAAAACCTTCGATATTTTCGCGGTAGTTGTGTTGATCGTCGCGGCTGAGGATCAGCAGATCGATATCCGAGCAGGGGTGCAGTTCGCCGCGCCCATAGCCTCCAACGGCAATTAGGGAGATGTCGTCCCCCCACTGATACTGCGACCATAGGTTGCGCAGCAGAATATCGATTTTTTCTGAGCGCAGTTTTACCAGCGTATGTACAGCCTCGTCGGCGTCAAAGCGTTCCCGGAGCTCATCCTGGAGCTCGCTGAGGTACTGTTTATAGGTCGCGATTAAATTATCGGACTTGGCCGTGGCATCCTGCAGGGCCTCTGCATTCAGAAGCGTGCTGCTCATAGTGATTAACCTTTATAGAAGGGCTCGTCGGGGCGGGCGGTAAGAACTTCCACGCCATCGGCGGTAACCGCCATGGTGTGCTCCCACTGCGCCGAGAGCCGGCGATCTTTGGTGGTAACGGTCCAGCCGTCTTTCAGATTGAGCTTGGTGTGTTTTTTGCCGGCATTGATCATCGGCTCAATCGTGAAGGTCATGCCTTCTTTTAATACCAGGTCGTTGCCGCGGTTGTAGCCCTCGCCATAGTGGAGAACCTGAGGGTCTTCGTGGAAGCCTCTGCCAATGCCGTGGCCGCAATACTCTTCCACCACGCTGTAGTGGTTGCTCCGTGCATGCTTGGCGATCACTGTGCCGATATCACTCAGGCGCGCGCCCGGTTTAACCAAGGCAATGGCTTTATACAGGCATTCCTGAGTCACGACGCACAAGCGTTTCGCATGCTCGGGCACATTGCCGACGTAGTACATGCGGTTGGTGTCGCCGTGCCAGCCATCTTTTATAACGGTGACATCGATATTGAGCAGGTCTCCGTCCTTCAACACCTTTTTATCCGAAGGGATGCCGTGGCAAATGACTTCGTTTACCGAGGTACAAATGGATTTCGGGAAACCGTTGTAATTAAGGGGCGCCGGAATGGCTTGTTGTACATCGACGATATAGTCGTGGCAGATCTTATCGAGTTCAGCGGTGGTGACGCCGGGGCGAACGTGCTCGGCGATCATGTCCAGCACTTCGGCGGCCAAGCGTCCTGCCACGCGCATGGCGGCGATTTCCTCAGGGGTTTTGATAGTTACATTCATAGTGGGGTGATCTGCCCGGATAGTCGTTAAACTGAAAACAGCGCATTGTAGACTATCGCTGCAGCAGACGCGATTGCTCAGCCGTGTCATTGCCGTCAGTCGCGTGATTTCTGCTTTATGTCGCTGGGGCCTTGTGGTATAAATACGCGCCCCGAAAGCAGGCCCTCCTGCCGAAAGGGCATAAACGACGCGCATTCGTCGACACGTAATCCCGGGTGCTGCAGCATGGCTGTGGTTGGGTTGCGGGGCGGGTGCAAGTTCCTAACCCGATGAAAATCAAGGAAAAATCATGTCTCATGTAAGCATGCGTGAAATGCTGCAAGCCGGCGTTCACTTCGGTCACCAGACGCGTTACTGGAACCCCAAAATGGCACCCTTCATCTTTGGTGCCCGCAACAA
>NZ_CAXGPO010000031.1:0-38260 GCF_964011655.1 uncultured Spongiibacter sp.
TTAAAAGGTAGGCGACTCCTCAAAATTCTGTGCTTTCGTCGTAGTGGCGGGCGCGGCTACCAGCCTCAATCGCGCACTGCAGAGCGCTTATTATCCCTCTGGCCAGCACCTGGTGGCGAGTTGTGGCACCACGGCGCCCGGCTTATGTTGTGTCAAACGCGTATGGCAATGAATGCCCAGTTTGCCGGCATTAAACATTGCAACCGGTTGGAGCAGGTAATGGCCACAGAGGAGTTGCAAGGCAGTACTTGCGATGAGGGCTTGATGCTGGATACCAGTGGCCGCGTAATAGAGGGAACGCGAAGTAACCTGTTTGCCGTAAGTTCCGGAAAACTGTATACACCGTCGCTGAACGAGAGTGGTGTTGCAGGTATCATGCGGGAGAAAATACTGCACTGGGCGAAAGCGCAGGGAATACCGACTCTTCAAGTTAATATGGGCCCGTCAATGCTCCAACGTGCTGACGAAATCTTTGTATGCAACAGTGTTTTTGGGCTGTGGCCGGTGCTGTCTATCGGCTGTCTACAGAAATCTATCGGTCCGATGAGCGGAGCCGCGCAGGCACATTTTGAATCTCAATTTCATGCGTAAATTATTTCGCGCTGCGATAGCGCTTATTTTTCCCGTTATGATCCTCTGCCTGCTCTTGCTGGCATATGTCGATCGCTATTTTGACCGTGTTCTGAATCTAGGCGAGACTGCCCAAACGTTTGTACTGAACCGGGGAACCGGCTTTTCTGCTGCCATTAATCAGGCCGCCTCACAGGGGTGGCTCACACAACCCGATGTACTGAAGATCTACGGCCGCTTATTTCCTTCTCAGGCAGAAATTCGCGCGGGGGAATATCGCCTAGAGCCCGGCATCACCGTGGGAGAATGGCTGCAAATGCTCCGCGATGGCGAGGTGCTGAGCCACCAATTGACCTTTGTCGAGGGCTCTACGCTTGGCCAGGTAATACAGCAATTGTCGTCCCACGCATTGATTGATGCTGAGGGTATGAAACCCCCGACAGATGAGCAGTTTTGGTCCAGTCTTGGTATTGAACAGCCGCTGGCAGAAAACCCGGAAGGTTTGTTTTTCCCTGATACCTATGACTTTCATCGCGGTGATTCAGCCGAGATGTTGCTGCGCCGCGCCTACCAGCGATTACAGCGAGTGTTAAATGAAGAGTGGGCGGCGCGAGCGGACGGCTTGCCATATAAAACCGCCTATGAAGCGCTGATTATGGCGTCGATCATCGAGAAAGAGACCGGCGTGCCCCATGAGCGTGGCGAGATCGCCGGCGTATTTGTTCGACGCCTTCAGCGTGGTATGCGTTTGCAGACAGACCCAACTGTCATTTATGGAATGGGGGAGGCCTACCGCGGCAACATCCGTGGGCGAGATTTGCGTGACGCCAGTAACCCTTACAACACATACAGAATCAACGGCTTGCCGCCAACGCCGATAGCATTGGCTGGGCGAGAAGCCATTCGCGCAGCCCTTCACCCAGTGGCAGGCGATAGCTTGTTCTTTGTGGCGAAGGGTGATGGCAGCCATCAATTTTCGGCCACCTTGGCCGAGCATGAGGCTGCGGTGAAACGCTACCAGCTGCGTCGACGCAGTGATTATCGATCCAGCCCTGTGGCTACGGAGAAACGCTAATGCCGACGACTGCGCGATTTATTACCCTGGAAGGTGGGGAGGGCGTCGGAAAGTCCAGCAATATGGCGTTTATCGTCGATACGCTGGCGGCGGCGGGCATTCCCTATATCCAAACCCGCGAGCCGGGCGGTACCGCTTTAGCTGAGAGTATTCGCGAATTGTTGCTCGAGCCTCGCGATGAGCCGATGGCAGAGCTGACGGAGTTATTGCTGGTGTTCGCGGCGAGAGCGCAGCATTTACAACAGAAAATAATCCCTGCGCTAGACGCCGGCACTTGGGTGATTTGTGATCGCTTTACGGATGCCACCATGGCATACCAGGGAGCTGGGAGAGGCCTATCTGTGGCAGTTATTCAGCAGTTGCGCCAATTGGTACAGGCTGAGTTGCAACCGGATCTTACGCTGTTGCTCGATGCTCCTATT
This sequence comes from uncultured Spongiibacter sp., assembly GCF_964011655.1. Lineage (NCBI taxonomy): Bacteria > Pseudomonadati > Pseudomonadota > Gammaproteobacteria > Cellvibrionales > Spongiibacteraceae > Spongiibacter > uncultured Spongiibacter sp. The sequence continues at coordinate 2,068 of NZ_CAXGPO010000031.1, forward strand.
GAGGTGGGTATGGGGCGCGCGAGTCGTCGCGGGGAGCTCGATCGCTTCGAGCGCGAGCAGGCAGATTTCTTTCAGCGCGTGCGCCAGGGCTATTTGGATCAGGCGCACGCTGAGCCGGAGCGATACCGGGTGATTGATGCCTCGCAAGCGCTGGAAGCAGTGCAGCAGGATATTCACCAGGTGCTGCAAGAGGTATTGCAGGGGGCTGGGGCATGAGCAGTATGCCGCTGAGTTATCCCTGGCAAATGCCACAATGGCAGCAGCTGGCAGGCTTACATGAAGGGCAGCGGTTTCCCCATGCGCTGTTACTGGGTGGACCCTCGGGTATCGGCAAGCTGCAGTTTGGTCGGGCGCTGCTTTGTAGCCTGTTGTGTGAACACCCAAAAAATTTTTTGGCTTGTGGTGAATGCCATTCGTGCCAGCTTTACCAGAGTGGCAGTCACCCGGATATCCGCGAGCTTTGCCCGGAAGAGGGCAAGCGCCAGATTGGCGTTGATCAGGTCCGCGCTCTTCAGCAATTTACTTCACAAAGTGCTTACCGAGAGGGTGGCCGTAAGCTGGTATTGATTCACCCCGCTGAGGCGATGAACCCCTACACCGCAAATGCCTTACTGAAAACCCTGGAGGAACCGGCGGGCGACACCGTACTGGTTTTGCTGAGTCACTCGCCGAGTCAGTTGTTGGCGACTATTCGCTCGCGCTGCGTGCAGCTTACCTTCCCCCTGCCCGAACACAACAGTGCCCTGAAATGGTTGCAGAATCAGTTAGGGCAGACTGAGGATGCCGAGGCCCTGCTGCGGGAGTCTGGCGGGCGTCCTCTGGCCGCTCAACAGCTTTATGAGAGCGATGGCCTGAGCCAATGGCGAGCGCAGGACGCCGCGCTGGCTGAGGTGGTCGAGGGCAAAAAGACCGTGCTGCAACTGGCCGATAGCTGGCAAGACCGGGAAGTTCCAGACGTGCTTGAGTGGTGGCTGAATCGCTTGGCGGCACTGATCAAACACTTGTCGGCCGGTCAGCCGTTGAACGCGCGTTGGCAGGCTTACACGTCTATGGCCCTGCCGGCGGTTTATCTGCAATACGAGCAAGCCTTGGGATTGCGGGCGACCTTGCTTCGCGGTGCGGCGCTCAATAAACGCCTGGTATTGGAGAAGCTGCTACTGGACTGGTTTGATGCCTTTTATGGCCGTGCGCCGTCGCGGGCTTATTGATATAGTAGAAACATAACTCGCCGAACACCCGATGCAGGCGGTGGGCAGAAATGGGGAAGGGTTCATGAGTGGAGCACAGCAGGGCGCGCGCAACGGTATTTTGTCCCTGACAATCCGTGATAAAGCAGTGTTGTATGCGGCATACATGCCGTTTATTCGCGATGGTGGTCTATTTGTGCCAACGACCAAATCCTACAAGGTTGGCGACGAAGTTTTCATGCTGCTGACGCTGATGGACGAAGTGGAAAAAATCCCCGTTGCCGGAAAAGTGGTGTGGATTACCCCGCGTGGTGCGCAAAGTAATCGTGCGGCGGGTATTGGTGTTCAGTTCATTGGTGAAGACAAAACCGCCAACCAAAAAATAGAGCAGCAGTTAGCCGGAATACTGGAGTCGGAAAAACCGACCCATACCATGTAATTGTAGTCCCTCCTCGATAGCAAATTTGGAAACCCTTTTACTATGTTGGTAGACAGCCACTGTCACCTGGATCGCATTGACCTCAGTCCATACGATGGCGAGCTTGCTGCTGCGGTTCGCGCCGCACAGGAGCGTGGGGTAGACAGAATGTTGTGCATTGGCATCGACTTAAATAATGCCCCCAAAGTCGTAGAGATCGCACAGCAGTTTGACAATATCTATGCATCTGTGGGGGTTCACCCCTTGGATATCAGCGACGATATTTGTGAAGTCGATGCCTTGGCTGAACTCTCAGCCCAGGAGAAAGTGATTGCGATCGGCGAAACCGGGCTCGACTATTACTACAGCGCTGAGAAGAAAGTGCTGCAGCAAGGCAGCTTCGCCAATCACTTGAAGGCGTCAGTAAAAACGGGAAAGCCCGTCATCGTGCACACGCGTGACGCCCGTGAGGATACCCTGTCGTTGATACAGCAGCACGGCGACCCAAAGGTTGCTGGTGTGCTGCACTGCTTCACCGAATCGTGGGAAATGGCCAGCGCAGCCATGGAAATGGGCTACTACATTTCCTTTTCGGGCATTATCACCTTCAAGAATGCCGCCGAGCTGCGCGACGTGGTAAAAAAAGTACCGATGGAGCGCTTGCTGGTGGAAACCGATTCTCCCTATCTTGCGCCGGTGCCTTATCGCGGCAAGAAAAATGAGCCCAAATACGTTCGCGAGGTCGCCGAGTGTGTTGCCGAACTAAAAGGGCTGAGTTTTGAGCAGGTTGCTGAGCAGAGCAGCAGGAATTTCGACCGACTTTTCAATTTAGTGTGAGCTACTTCACCGCATCTTACCGTGGGGACAAATTTTGAGTGATTCCAATCTCCAGCGCACCGCGCTCTACCAGCTTCATATCGACCTTGGCGCAAAAATGGTGCCCTTCGCCGGTTATGAAATGCCTGTGCAATATCCTCTGGGTGTAAAGAAAGAGCACCTTCATACCAGAGAAGCGGCAGGGTTGTTCGATGTATCGCACATGGGGCAAATTCGCCTTCAAGGTGAAAATATAGCTCGGGAGCTGGAGAAAATACTGCCTCAAGATGTGCTCGGTCTGGCAGAGGGGCGTCAACGCTACGGCTTAATGCTAAATGAGCAAGGCGGTATTCGTGACGATCTGATGTTTGCCAATCGCGGCGATGATTTTCTACTAGTGGTCAATGCCGCATGTAAAAACGACGATGCCGCCTGGCTGCGCGAGCACCTGCCTTCATCAATACAGGTTGAGCTGCAAAATGATCGCGCACTACTGGCGTTGCAGGGGCCAAAAGCTCGCGCGGTGCTAAGCAGGTTGGCGCCGACAACGGCTGCCATGCGCTTTATGGATACGGGTTTTATCAGCGTGGCGGGCATTGATTGCTGGCTGAGCTGCTCCGGTTACACTGGCGAGGATGGCTATGAAATTTCCGTGGCCAGCGCCGATGCCGAAAAATTAGCAAAAGCGCTTTTAGCTGAACCTGACGTGGAGGCTATTGGTCTGGGGGCTCGCGACTCGTTGCGTCTCGAGGCCGGTCTGTGCCTGTACGGGCACGATATGGACCAATCTCGCAGCCCAATTGAAGCGGGCTTGTTGTGGGCAATTCAAAAATGCCGGCGTCCAGGCGGCGAGAGAGAGGGCGGGTACATCGGCGCCAGCGTGATTGCTCAGCAACTTCAAGATGGCGTTGCTGAGAAGCGGGTGCTGTTAGATGTGGAAGGGCGGGCGCCGGTTCGTGAGCACAGCGCCATTGTCAATGCTGACGGCGAACGTGCCGGTGAGGTCTGCAGTGGGGGCTTTGGCCCGTCGACGGGTGGACCGCTGGCGATGGCCTACATCGCGTGTTCGGCGATGGAGCAGCAAGCGCTGTTTGCCGAGCTGAGAGGCAAGAAAATTCCCGTGGCCGTTCGCAGCGGCAGTTTTGTTCCCCAGCGCTACTATCGCGGCTAATGCTTCCGTTTCAGCTGGGTGTCATAGAGGGTTTCTACGGCCGCCAGTGGAGTTGGCCCCAGCGTCAATCTCTGCCGAAGATGCTCGCTGATTGGGGGTATTCGGCGTATATCTACGCCCCGAAAGGCGACAGCAGTCTGCGTAGTCGTTGGCGCGAAGACTTCGACGCAGGGCACTTTGCGCGATTGCGCAGCCTCTCGGAATCCGCGCGCGAAGCCGGTATTGGCTGGGGTGTTGGTCTGTCTCCCGCCGGGCTGCAAGCTCACTTCACGGAAGCGGATGGCGCTGACCTGAGGCGAAAGCTGCAACAAATTAAAGCGCTGTGGCCGTCCCAGCTATGGATTTTGTTTGATGACCTGCCTGCTGGGGTGCCTGAATTAGCAGTGAGCCAATTACGAGTGGTGGACGCAGTTCGGCAGGTGTTGCCCGATACCCCGCTGGCGATTTGCCCTAGCTATTACAGCGAAGACCCGATATTGGAAAGCCTGTTTGGCGATTGCCCGAAGGATTATTTTGCGACTCTCAATGAGGGCTTGTCTGAGGATGTCGATATCCTGTGGACGGGACCGCGGGTTATCACTACTGCCTACGACGCTGACGACATGCATCGAGCCGCGTCGATCCTTGGCCGAAGGCCATTGTTGTGGGATAACTACCCTGTCAATGATGGCAAAAAGAGCAGTCGCTTTCTCAATACCCTGCCATTTTCCGGGCGCCCGTCGTCACTAAAAACGCTGGCGAGCGGGCATTTCGTGAACCCGATGAACCAGTTTCACCTATCGTTACTACCGCTGATGGGGCTCGCCTCGGTATATGCAGGCGAAACTATAGCGCAAGACAGCATTTTCAAGGCCGCGCTGGGGAGTTTGCCCGAAGACTTGGCGCAATTATTGGCGGAGTATGCGCCAATGTTCCAGAATGAGGGCTTGGATGGTATGCCGGCGGCATTAAAAGCGGCAATTGCATCCGGGTGTGACCGCATAGCGCATCCCGCTGCAAGGGAGTTGGCTGCTTGGCTGCGTGAGGAGTACAGGTTTGACCCGGATTGCCTGACCGAGTAGGTCGGGTGAGCGGGGATTTTACGTGGCGGCTTGCCATAAATTACGCTTTCCGGTAGTTTTAGCACCCGAATGTTTACATGGTAAACATGTTGCTTCAGGCAAATGCCGCCGCCAACATCTCGACTAGAGAACTCGAATAGAGGGAAAACAATGATTTATCAAGGCAAGGCGTTAAGCGCAAGCTTTCTGGAAGATGGCATCGCGGAGCTCTGCTTCGACCTCCAGGGCGATTCCGTCAACAAATTTAACCGCATCACTCTCGAAGAGTTGGGCGAGGCGACCAAAGCTTTGGCTGCCGAATCCGGATTGAAAGGTGTTGTGGTTACCAGTGGTAAGGCGGTATTTATCGTCGGCGCTGACATCACCGAATTCACCGAGCTGTTCAAGTTGCCAGATGACGAGCTGCGTCAATGGTGCTCGCGAGCTAATGATGTGTTCAACGCTTTTGAAGACCTGCCGGTACCCACTGTCGCAGCCATTAATGGCGTTGCACTGGGCGGTGGTTATGAGATGTGTTTGGCCTGTGACTTCCGCGTGATGTCTAGCAGCGCTGTGGTTGGTCTTCCCGAAGTGAAACTGGGTATCAACCCAGGTTTTGGCGGCACCGTACGCCTGCCGCGTGTTATTGGTTGCGACAACGCGAACCTGTGGGTGGCTACTGGTAACCAGCAAAAGCCTGATGCTGCCTTGAAAGATGGCGGCGTAGATGCGGTGGTTGCACCTGAGTTATTGAAAGATGCCGCCGTTGATTTGCTGAAGAAAACCATTGCCGGTGAGTTTGATTACCAAGCGCGCCGCGAAGAGAAAAAATCGCCCGTCAAGCTGAACGATATTGAGCGCATGATGGCCTTTACTACCGGTAAAGCCATGGTTGCACAGCAAGCAGGTAAAAACATGCCCGCGCCTGTGACTGCCGTAAAATCGATGGAGCGCAACGCGACGTTGAGCCGCGATGAAGCTATCGAAGTTGAAATTGATCATTTCATCAAGCTGGTACGCACCCCGCAGTCCAACGCATTGGTCGGCTTGTTCCTGAACGAGCAGAGCGTTAGTAAAGCAGCCAAAGCCGCAGCGAAAGCCGGTGGCGACGTAAAACAAGGCGCAGTTTTGGGCGCCGGTATCATGGGTGGCGGTATCGCTTACCAATCTGCCTACAAAGGCACGCCCATTTTGATGAAAGATATCGCTGAAGCCGGTCTTGAGCTGGGTTTGAAAGAAGCCGGCAAGCTGCTTTCCAAGCGTGTTGCTCGCGGTCGTATGACCCCGGATAAAATGGCCTCAGTACTGAGCAGCATTCGTCCCACCCTGAATTACGATGGGTTTGACGCTGCCGACGTGATCGTCGAAGCGGTTGTTGAGAATCCCAAGGTGAAGCACGCCGTACTTGCTGAGACCGAAAAGCACATCCGTGAAGATGCGGTTTTGGCCTCTAATACTTCTACAATCTCTATTAGCTATCTTGCAGAAGCTCTTGAAAGACCTGAAAATTTCTGTGGTATGCACTTCTTTAACCCTGTGCATGCTATGCCTTTGGTAGAGGTTATTCGCGGCGAAAAAACCAGCGACGCCACCGTTGCGCGCACCGTTAAATATGCCCTGCAAATGGGTAAAACGCCTATCGTCGTTAACGACTGCCCAGGCTTCTTTGTAAACCGCGTGCTGTTCCCATACTTCGCTGGCTTCGACATGCTGGTTCGCGACGGTGCGGATTTCCGCCACGTAGACAAAGTAATGGAAAGCTTCGGTATGCCAATGGGTCCGGCTTACCTGATGGACGTGGTGGGTATCGATACCGGCTTCCACGCTGCGGAGGTAATGGCAGAAGGCTTCCCGGATCGCATGCGCCACGACTTCAAAGGCATCTCTCAAATGATGTTTGAAGCAAACCGCTACGGCCAGAAAAATGGCCTGGGTTTCTACAAATACGAGGAAGACAAGCGCGGTAAGCCCAAGAAGGCCGAGGACGAAACGGCTCTTTCTATGGCGGCACAAGCGCAGCAAAACAAAGTGGAAATCAGCGATGAGGACATTCTCGCTCGCATGATGATCCCAATGTGTGTTGAAACGGTTCGCTGTTTGGACGAGGGGATTGTTCGCGACCCTGCCGATGCCGATATGGGCTTGGTGATGGGTATCGGTTTCCCGGTATTCCGCGGTGGCGCACTGCGCTACATCGACCAAATGGGCGTGAAGGCATTTGTAGAAATGGCTGATCGCTACGCTGATCTTGGCAAGCTTTACCAGGTGACTGACAGCCTGCGTGAGATGGCGGCCAAAGGCGAATCTTTCTTTAAATAATCGGGCGGAGACTGAAACATGAACTTCAAAGCAAATGATGTAGTCATTGTAGATTGCGCCCGTACTGCGATGGGCCGCTCTAAGAACGGCGTATTTCGCAATGTGCGCGCAGAAAATATGTCGGCGGCGCTGGTAGACGCGTTGCTGGCGCGCAATCCCGGTGTTGATCCCGCTTCCTTCGAAGACGTGATCTGGGGCTGTGTAAACCAAACTAACGAGCAGGGCTGGAATATTGCCCGCATGATGTCGGTGATGACTAAGCTGCCCCACGAAGTGGCTGGTCAGACGGTTAGCCGCTTGTGTGGTTCCTCGATGTCAGCCCTGCATACTGCAGCGGCGTCAATTACTGCAGGCCTCGGCGATACCTTCTTGGTGGGTGGTGTTGAGCACATGGGTCACTTGGCGATGAACCACGGTGTGGACCCCAACCCTCAGGCGAGCAAGTACGTGGCGCGGGCCGCGGGCATGATGGGTATGACCGCCGAAGCGCTGGGTATGTTGCACGGCATTAGCCGTGAGCAGCAGGACGAATTTGGTCTGCGCTCCCACCTGCGTGCAGCTGCCGCGCAGGAGCAGGGTTTATTCGACAACGAAATCGTTGCCATCGAAGGTCACGACGAAGAAGGTCGCAAGATCCTGGTGAAAGCCGATACGACCGTTCGCCCTGAAACCACGCTGGAAAGCCTGGCTCAGTTGCGTCCTGCTTTTGATCCTAAAAATGGTACCGTAACTGCGGGTACCAGCTCGCAGATTGCCGACGGCGCATCAGCAATGATCGTTATGTCTGGTCAGCGGGCGATGGACCTTGGTCTCACGCCGCGCGCGAAAGTGCGCAGCATGGCAGTGGCAGGGGTTGATCCCTCAATCATGGGCTACGGTCCTGTGCCATCAACCCAAAAAGCGCTGAAGCGTGTTGGTTTGACGATGGATGATATCGATACTGTTGAGCTGAACGAGGCCTTTGCCGCGCAAGCTCTGCCAGTATTGAAGGACTTGGGTCTGCTGGACAAGATGGACGAGAAAGTGAACCTGAATGGTGGCGCAATCGCGTTGGGTCACCCCTTCGGCTGTTCCGGTACCCGTATCATCGGCACGCTGCTTAACGTTATGGAGCAAAAAGATACCAGTGTGGGTCTTGCTACCATGTGTATCGGCATGGGTCAGGGTATCAGCACGATTATTGAGCGCGTATAAGCGTTCAGCCCCTCCGGCCCCTTTGTGGGGCCTTGTCGCAGGGCTTTGCTTGATTGCGGGCAGACCCTGTGGCACAATTCCGACCCTCGTTTGGCAGCAGTCAAACGAAGTCACGTTAAGTCGTTAGTTTTCAACGATTTACAAGTGTGCGGATGTGGTGAAATTGGTATACACGCCAGATTTAGGTTCTGGTGCCGCAAGGCGTGAGAGTTCGAGTCTCTCCATCCGCACCATTTCATAGAATTCTTTAAGCGGGCTGGCATTGAAAGAGCCAGGTCGTGTGATTGATCGCTTTTGAGGAACTTCCATGCAAGTCTCAGTTGAAACGACGTCAGGTCTTGAGCGTCGCTTAATCGTAGGTGTACCTGCCGCTCGTGTTGACAGTGCCGTAGACAGCCGCCTGCAAGAAGCTGCGAAAACCGTCAAGCTGAACGGTTTCCGCCCCGGTAAGGTGCCGATGAAGGTTGTTCGTCAGCGCTTCGGTCAATCTGTGCGTATGGAAGTGTTGGGTCAGGTAATGAATGACTCATTTTACGAGGCAATTCAGGAGCAGGGTCTCAAGCCTGCAGGTCGCCCTGAAATTGAGCCCAAAAGCATGGATGAAGGCAAAGATATCGAATTCGTTGCCACATTTGAGGTGTTCCCCGAGATTGAGTTGCTGGATTACAGCAGCATCGAGGTCAAGAAGCCGGTATCTGAAATCACCGACGCCGACCTGGATAAAATGATCGAAAACCTTCGTAAGCAGCGCGCTAGCTGGGAAGCGGTAGAGCGTGAGGCAGCGACGGGCGATCAAGTGAATATCGACTTTGTTGGCACAAAGGACGGTGAAGAATTCGAAGGTGGAAAAGGCGAAGGGACCGATCTGGAGTTGGGTTCAGGTCGTATGATTCCAGGCTTCGAAGACGGTATTGTCGGCATGAAGGCTGGCGAAGAGAAAGTGATAGCGCTGAGCTTCCCTGAGGATTATCACAGTGAAGAGCTCAAAGGTGCCGCGGTAGAATTTGCGATCACCGTGAACGCGGTGAAAGAGCAAGTGCTGCCCGAGCTGAATGAAGAGTTCTTTAAAATGTTCGGTGTGGAAGAGGGCGGCGAAGACGCTTTCCGTGCTGAAGTTAAAAAGAATATGGAACGCGAGTTGAAAAATGCGACAAAGACCCGCATTAAAACTCAAGTGATGGACGGTGTTCTTGACGTGCACGCTGAGCTGCAAGTGCCCAAGGCGCTGGTCGCTCAGGAAATTGATGCCTTGCGCAACCAGCAAATGCAGCAATTTGGTGCATTGGCGGAAAAGTTGAACCCCGCGGATATCCTGCCAGACGACCTGTTCCGCGAGAATGCAGAGCGCCGCGTTAAGCTGGGCCTGGTATTGAACGAACTGATTGCTGCGGAAGAGATCAAAGCCGATGCCGATAAAGTGCGCGCCACTTTAGAGGAAATGGCAGCAAGCTATGAAGATAAAGAAGAAGTTATCAACTACTACATGAGCCAGCCGCAGCAATTGCAGCAGATTGAGGGCATGGTTATTGAAGAGGAAGTAGTTGAAAAACTTCTTGAAAAAGCGAAGGTTAGCGAAGAAACTTTAAGCTACGAAGAAGTTATGTCTCCGCCAGCTCAGGAAGACGAAGAAGATTGATCACACTAGTTCACTAGTGCTCTTCGTCAAGCGGCTGAACTTCGGTTCCGCCGCTTGATTTTTTTCTGGCATGCCATAACGTAACAGTCAATTCACGACACAGAAGAGAATTGCGTATGTCCCGAAACTCCTTTGATGGAATCAATAACAATACAATTAACAACTTAGGGCTCGTGCCCATGGTTGTTGAGCAAACGGCACGCGGTGAACGGTCTTACGATATTTACTCCCGCCTGCTCAAAGAGCGCGTGATCTTCTGTGTGGGCCCTGTTGAAGACCACATGGCTAACCTGATTGTGGCGCAGATGCTGTTTTTGGAGTCCGAGAACCCCGATAAAGATATCCATTTGTATATCAATTCGCCCGGCGGGTCGGTAACCGCGGGTTTGTCGATTTACGACACCATGAGCTTTATCAAACCCGACGTAAGTACGATGTGTATTGGCCAAGCGGCCAGTATGGGTGCCTTCCTGTTGAGTGGTGGTGCCAAGGGCAAGCGTTTTATTCTGCCTAACGCGCGGACGATGATTCACCAGCCCAGCGGCGGTGCACAGGGCCAGGCGACAGATATCGATATCCATGCGCGCGAAATTTTGATCATTCGCGAACGTCTGAATCAATTAATGGCTGAGCATACCGGCCAGGATTACGAAACCATTGCTCGCGACACCGAGCGCGACAACTTTATGAATGCTCAGCAGTCGTGCGATTACGGACTTGTTGATCAGGTTATTACGTCACGTAGCTAAGGGGGCGCGTCCTCGCGGGCGCGGCCGTTCACTTGCAAAACAGGGCAAAAGGGGTCATCTTAAGATCAGAAAAAGATGCCCAATACGTCGACAAGGTGATTGTTAATGAGTAGTAAAGACGGCGCAGATGACAACGGCAAGCTGCTGTATTGTTCGTTTTGCGGCAAAAGTCAGCATGAAGTACGCAAGCTGATTGCGGGGCCTTCGGTATTTATCTGTGATGAATGCGTGGACCTCTGTAACGATATTATCCGTGAAGAGGTTCAGGAAGCGGCCAGCGAGGCGGGCAGTGACAAGCTGCCGTCGCCGCAGGAGATTAACGCGACCCTGGATCAGTACGTTATTGGTCAGGCGCGCGCCAAAAAGGTGTTGGCGGTTGCGGTATACAACCACTACAAGCGACTCCGCCACGGCGATAAAAGCAAGGACGAAGTGGAGCTGGGCAAGAGTAATATCTTGTTAGTGGGGCCAACGGGCAGTGGTAAGACGTTGCTGGCCGAGACGCTCGCTCGTTTGTTGGATGTCCCGTTCACAATTGCTGATGCAACAACGCTGACGGAAGCTGGCTATGTCGGCGAGGACGTTGAAAACATCATTCAGAAGCTGTTGCAGAAGTGCGACTACGATGTTGAAAAAGCCCAGATGGGTATTGTGTACATCGATGAGATCGACAAAATCTCTCGCAAGTCAGATAACCCCTCAATTACCCGGGATGTCTCCGGTGAGGGCGTTCAGCAAGCCCTGTTGAAGTTAATTGAGGGCACGGTAGCCTCGGTTCCCCCGCAGGGCGGTCGGAAGCACCCACAGCAGGAGTTTTTGCAGGTAGATACCTCGAATATCTTGTTTATCTGTGGCGGTGCCTTTGCGGGCCTTGATCGCGTCATCCGTGACCGCTCTGAGAAAGGTGGCATCGGCTTTGGTGCGGAGGTCAAAAGCAAGGACGAATCCCGCAATGTGGGTGAAGTACTGGCTGACGTCGAACCAGAGGATCTGGTGCGTTACGGCTTAATTCCCGAGTTCGTCGGCCGACTGCCGGTGATTGCCACGCTCGAAGAGCTCGATGCCGAGGCGCTTGTCAGCATCCTGACTCAGCCGCGTAATGCGCTAACCAAGCAGTACGCCAAGCTCTTCGACATGGAAGGTGTTGAGGTAGATTTCCGTGAAGACGGGCTTCGGGCCGTTGCTGAGAAAGCCATGGTTCGTAAGACGGGTGCGCGGGGGCTGCGCTCGATCCTGGAGTCTGTACTCCTCGATACCATGTATGACCTGCCGTCCACGGATAATGTCAGCAAGGTTGTGGTGGATGCATCGGTGATCAATGGTGAATCGCCACCTATTCTGGTCTACAGCGACCAAAGAAAGGTCGCTCCAGAGGAATAAACCTACGTAAAGCCGCCTGATTCCCAGGCGGCTTTTTTGTCAGTTTGTTTACAGTCAAGTCTTGTATTTCTGCCTTCAAATCCCCATCTTAGAACCATAACCGCCCGCATATCGTAAAATGGTATACCTGCTGTGCGGGCCCAAAATGATTCAAAAAGAGGCGAGCTAATGGCTGACAAGCGTGAAACTCTAGAGTTGCCGCTGCTTCCCCTGCGAGATGTAGTTGTCTACCCCCACATGGTTATCCCTTTGTTCGTAGGCCGAGATAAGTCGATTCGGGCTCTCGAGCTGGCCATGGCTGACAACAAAGAAATTATTCTTGCAGCACAAAAAAATCCAGATGTGGATGAACCCTCCACAGAAGACCTGTATGACATTGGCACCGTCGCCAATATTCTTCAGTTGTTGAAATTGCCTGATGGCACCGTCAAGGTGCTTGTTGAAGGTGATTATCGCGCACAGATAGACGCTATCGCCGCTGAGGACGAGTATTTCAGAGCAGAGGCCTCGCCAATTGTTGAACGGAAAATCCCGGATGAAGAGTCCGAGGTGATGCTGCGCTCTGCTATCTCCCAGTTTGAGAAATACATTAATTTAAGCAAGAAGATCCCCTCTGAAGTACTGACCTCTCTATCCGGTATTGATGAGCCTGGTCGTCTGGCAGACACCGTTGCCGCTCACATGAGCATGGAGCTCGAGCAGAAGCAGGCGGTATTGGAAATGAGTGATGAGCGCGAGCGCTTAGAGCACTTAATGGCGCTGATGGAGTCGGAAATCGACCTGTTTCAAGTAGAAAAACGCATTCGCGGGCGCGTTAAGAAGCAGATGGAAAAAAGCCAGCGTGAGTACTACCTCAATGAACAGATGAAAGCGATCCAGCGCGAGTTGGGCGAATCAGAAGAGGGTGCCAACGAGCTTGAAGAGCTTGAGAAGCGCGTCGCTGAATCTGGTATGAGCAAAGAGGCGCTTGAGAAAGCCAAGGCTGAGCTTTCTAAGCTAAAAATGATGTCGCCAATGTCTGCCGAGGCCTCAGTTGTACGCGGCTATATTGATTGGCTGGTAAATATCCCCTGGCAGAAGCGCTCGCGTGTAAAACATGACCTCAAACGCGCGCAAGAAATCCTTAACAGCGATCACTACGGTCTTGAAGAGGTTAAGGAGCGTATCCTCGAGTATTTGGCTGTACAAAAACGCGTTAAGAAAGTGAAAGGGCCCGTGCTGTGCTTAGTGGGGCCGCCAGGGGTAGGTAAAACATCGCTGGGTGAGTCGATCGCACGTTCAACGAATCGGAAGTTTGTTCGGATGGCGCTTGGCGGGGTTCGCGATGAGGCAGAGATTCGCGGTCATCGCCGCACGTACATTGGCTCCATGCCGGGTAAAGTTATTCAGAAAATGTCTAAGACAGGCGTGCGTAACCCGCTGTTCTTGTTAGACGAAATTGACAAGATGGGGATGGATCATCGCGGCGACCCTGCATCGGCGCTGCTTGAAGTGTTGGATCCGGAGCAAAACCATGCCTTTAACGATCATTACCTCGAGGTGGACTACGATTTATCCGACGTCATGTTTATTTGCACGTCGAATTCGTTGAATATTCCCCCGGCATTGCTGGACCGGATGGAAGTCATCCGCATACCCGGATACACCGAAGATGAGAAGATCAACATAGCGCGGCGCTACCTCATTCCTAAGCAGCTAAAGAATAACGGTTTGAAGGAAAAAGAAGCGTCTATCGGCGACGAAGTGATTCAGGACATCGTCAGGTACTACACTCGCGAGGCTGGTGTCAGGGGCCTGGAAAGAGAGATCGCCAAGGTTTGCCGTAAAATTGTTAAGAATGTGGCGCTTAGCGACGATAAGTCGCCTATAGAGGTCACCTCGCAAAACTTGGAAGAGTACCTGGGTGTTCGCAAATTTACCTTCGGTAAAGCGGAGGAAGAAAACAAGGTTGGTCAAGTAACAGGGCTGGCATGGACGCAAGTGGGTGGCGAGCTGCTAACCATTGAGGCGGTGTCAGTGGTCGGCAAGGGGCGTCACATCCAAACCGGATCGCTGGGCGATGTTATGCAGGAGTCGATTCAAGCTGCTATGACCGTAGTGCGGAGTCGGTCTAAGCGTTTGGGCGTGCCGGCGAAGTATCACGACCGCCACGACATTCATATTCACATGCCTGAAGGGGCAACGCCGAAAGACGGACCGTCCGCTGGTATAGGTATGTGTACCGCGCTGGTTTCTGTTATCACCGGAATTCCGGTCCGCAGCGACGTGGCGATGACCGGTGAGATCACTTTACGCGGTCAGGTATTGGCGATTGGCGGCTTGAAAGAGAAGCTTCTGGCCGCGCACCGCGGCGGTATTACCACAGTGTTGATCCCGGCCGAAAATGAACGCGATCTAAAGGAAATTCCGGAAAATATTAAAGCCGATCTCGATATTAAACCGGTCAAGTGGATTGACGAAGTGCTTAATATAGCGCTTGAGCGCGTGCCCGAGGAGATTTCGGAGGAGGAATACCTCGCGGGTTTGAGTGATGAGCAGAAAGCGCTGGAAAACAACCCGGAAGGAGAAAAAGACAGCCGAATCAGTGCCCACTGAGTCGGCTGAGTGCAGGCGGTAGAGCTTGCTGTTCTGGTCATCCAGTGATCAGGCTGCAAGCCGCATGTGCTCTATGCTTCGCAGTTTTACGATAATGCGGCCAGTGATGCAGAGTTTCCTTGACCGCCCCAGAAGCAGTTGGTATAAATCCTTCTCTCTGAGTCGGCGGCTACTGTCATCGTGTTTACATGCTAACGTCGCCACCAGCTTTGCAATACAGTTTTTCATAACAATTCGAAGGGGAAGGATAAGTGAATAAATCTGAGCTAATCGACGCCATTGCCGAGTCAGCAGATCTCTCTAAAGCGTCGGCCGGTCGTGCACTGGACGCAGCAGTTGAAGCCATTACTAACGCGCTGAAGTCTGACGACTCTGTGTCGCTGGTCGGTTTTGGTACTTTCAGTGTTAAAGAGCGCGCTGCTCGCACTGGCCGTAACCCCCAGACTGGTGCGCCAATTGAAATTGCTGCTGCGAAGATTCCTAGCTTCAAGGCTGGTAAAGCGCTGAAAGACGCCTGCAACTAAGTTCAGTTGCGACAGTCATAGCGTTAGACAGAGTCGTCGCGAAGAGGTACCGCCTCTGTCGAAAGGCGCATCGAAAGATGCGCTTTTTTTATATTTGAATGGGTTCAAAGGTAAATGCTGCAAAATATCCGCAACAATATCCAAGGTACCGCTGCCAAGGTCATTATCGCCATTATCGTGGTGCCATTTGCATTCTTTGGTATCGACAGCCTTTTCAGTGGTGGCTCACAGACACCGGCCGCGGTAGTAAATGGTGAAAAAATTTCTCAGGCGGAGTTGCAGCAGGCACTTGCCATGCAGAAACGCCGCTTGATCAACATGATGGGCGATAAACTCGAGCCCTCGATGCTTGACGATGCCGTGTTGCGCAAGCCTGCTTTAGACTCGCTGATTAAACAGCAGTTGCTTTTGCAAGCTGCAGAAGACGCGGGAATTCAGATTTCAGACCAGCAGCTAAATATCACCATCGCCTCCATGCCTCAGTTCCAGGAAGATGGTCGTTTTTCACAAGAGCGCTACCAGCAAGTATTGCGCCTGCAGGGCTACAACAGCGCGTTGTTCAAACAATTACTACGCTCTGACTTACTTATTCAGCAGCTGTCGGCATCTGTGGCGGCATCGGCTTTCGTTACTGAAAGAGAGTTGGACGAAGCCATCGCCTATATCCACGAAAGCCGCGATTTTCAAACCGTCACCGTGCCGCTCGAAAAATATCGCAAGTCAATCACGCTGACTGATGAAGAGCTCAAAAGCTACTACGAAGAAAATGGCGCGCGCTTTCAGAGCGAACCCAAGGTAAAAGTGTCATATCTAGAGCTTAAAGAAGAGCAGTTCTACGAGCCTGTGTCTGAACAGCAGGTGGTCGCCGAGTACGAGCGCCTTATCGAGGGGATGACGCAGGATACAGAGCGAGAAGCAGCCCATATACTGTTAGAAATTGACGATGAGCTTAATCGCGACCAGGCGGTAGCCAAGCTCAATGAAGTTAAGCAGCGCCTGCTATCCGGCGAATCGTTCGCCGAATTAGCTAAGTCGTTGTCCGAGGACCCAGGCTCAGCGTCCAATGGCGGAAACCTGGGCTTTACCGCAGGTGACAGCTTTCCAGCAGAATTTGAAGATGCCCTGGCAGCGCTTGAGGCGGGGCAAGTCTCCGACCCTGTTGAAACTGAAGCAGGTGTCCACTTAATTAAGTTGCTGAGCGTCAAGCAGCCAGAGGTGCCCAGTTTGGATTCGGAGCGCTTGGCAATTACTGAAAGACTTCGTCGCCAAAAGGCGCGTCCGAAGTTATTGGCGGCGGTTGAGTCGCTGCGCGATCTCGTCTTTAACGCAGAAAGCCTCGCTATGCCGGCTGCCGAGCTGGAACTGGAAGTTAAGCGCAGCGACTGGCTTTCTTCCGAGGATAATGACGGCTTGTTTGCTGACCAGAGAGTCAAACAAGCCGCGTTTGATAGCGAATTGAGAGAACAAGAGTTAAACAGCGATGTGTTTGAACTGGCTCCTGATCACTTCTTGGTGTTGCACGTCGATCAATATCAAGCGCCCCAGCTGCGGCCCTTTGAAGATGTGCGAGCAGAAATTGAAGTGAGCTTGCAAACAGAGAAAGCGGCGCAGCAGGCAAAAGCCGACGCCCAGGAGATCGAGCAACAATTAGCTGCCGGTCAGCGTGCAGAGGCAGTTGCCAAGCAGCACGGTCTGGACTGGCAGGCGATGCAGGATATCCGCCGCAGTGACATCAGCGTAGAGTCAGCACTGCGACGTTTCGTTTTTGAATTGGCGGCACCGGCGCAAGATAAGGCCGTTGCGGCGACATTGCATCAACAGAGCGGTGATTACACAGTCGTTCAACTTCTTGCGAGTGAGCCCGGTCAACGCGCCGCTCTCGAGGCCGAAGCATTGTTAAATTTGCGTCGAAGCGTTGCTCAGAATGCGTCATCTCAAGCGTTTGCTAACTATTTTAACAATTTGTGGAACAACGCAGATATCACCATCAACTAACAGGTTGATATCAGGTAAGCGACGAAGTACCCCATACACTACCGGGGCGAATGCCCTGGTAAGGATAGAATAATGAATAAGGCGAGCGAACAACGGCGCCTGTCGGCGGGTCAAGTGGACGTTTGGTGTTGTGCGACTGACGACCCGCGACTATTAGCGAAGATGGATCGCTATTTGAATATGCTCTCTGATGAAGAGAAGCAGGAATACGAGCAGCGTCAGCATGCTGGGCAAGCAGAAGAATACCTGGCCAGTAGAGCGTTTTTGCGCACAGTACTGGCGCAGTACACGGGGCAGGAGCCGGAGCAGCTGACATTCGACAGCAACGACTTCGGTAAACCTTTTCTACCAGCGTACAGCGATAGCGTAAGCTTTAATGCCGCCCACACCCACGGCTTAACGCTTTGTGCAGTGACCAGTGGCTGTGATATCGGCGTGGACGTCGAATTCCAAACTGATAGCCAGGGAATGCTGGACGCTGCTGATGATTATCTTTCTCCGGCGGAAATGCTTGCATTGCGCGAAGTTGAGGAAGAAGGGCGGCTAAGTGTTTTCTTTCGCTCCTGGACATTGAAAGAGGCGTATTTGAAAGCGCGCGGCAAAGGCTTGTCGATTCCGCTGCACGATTTTTCGGTACTACTCAATGGTTTGGATGTAAGCCGCTTTGACGCCGATGACGCCGAGCGTTGGGAATTGCGCTTACTTGCTCAAGATGAAGATTTTACGGCTGCTATCGCTGTGGCCGGAAAAATAGCTGAAATCAAAGCGTTCCATTGCTTGCCTCTCGTTGAAATGTCCGAGCTAGGTCAACTCGCTGAATTACTACCTGCGGCTAAATCATAGGCTTGGTTTCTGCTGCAGTCCCTGCCAAGGAGGATGTGTGTACAAAATTCTTACCCTGAACCAAATCTCTGTGAAAGGCCTCGAGCGCCTGCCTCGCGAACAATATGAGATCGCCAGCGAATTTAGCTCACCCGACGCCATTTTGCTGCGCAGCCACAAATTGCAGGGCACGGATATTCCGCAATCGGTCAAAGCCATCGCTCGCGCAGGGGCTGGCACTAACAACGTGCCCGTCGCAGAGTGCACAGACCGGGGTATCCCGGTATTTAATAGCCCGGGTGCTAATGCCAACGCGGTAAAAGAGCTGGTCATAGCGGGCTTGACGTTGGGTTCGCGCGGTATTCTCGAAGGAATTGCCTACGTGAATACGCTAGGGGGCATGAAAGATGGCGCCGCTCTTGCCAAATTATTAGAAAAGGAAAAGAAACGCTTTAAGGGAAATGAGCTGGCGGGCCGCACCCTGGGTATTGTTGGCCTGGGGGCTATAGGCTCGATGATCGCCAGAGCCGCGCTCGATCTGGGCATGAAGGTTATTGGTTACGACCCTGCGCTGTCAGTCGATGCGGCATGGCGTTTGCCAAGCGCGGTGAAAAAAATGGAGAACCTGGGCAGCTTGTTTGCCCGTGCCGATTACATCACCCTCCATCTCCCGGTACTCGATGCAACGCGAGGGCTGGTGAATGCCGAGCTTCTGAGTAATTGTCGCCCAGGCACGTGCTTGCTGAATTTCGCACGTGAAGAGATTGTCGATGTTGCTGCGGTGATCGATGCCCTGGATGCCGGGCAGCTACGTCGCTTTATCACGGACTTTCCAACGCCGGAATTGATTGCGCGTGATGAGGATGTGGTGCTGATGCCGCATATCGGTGCCAGCACCGATGAGGCCGAAGAAAATTGCGCGATCATGGCGGCTGATCAGTTAGATGATTTCCTGCGTAACGGGAACATCAAGAACTCGGTAAACTTTCCGAATCTGCAGCTCGAGCGCAGTGGCGATGTGCGCCTGGCTGTGGCCAATCGCAATGTGCCGAAAATTCTTGGTAGCATCTTGGCGCTGTTATCCGATGCAAACGTGAATATCGTTGATATGCTTAACAAAAGCCGCGATGAAATTGCCTATAACCTTATCGACTTAAACGGCAATGTCGACGACGCATTGCTTGCAAAAATTGCTGACCTAGACGGTGTGGTTAACGTGCGAGTCATTCGCTGAGTGCAGCTCACTTGGCGACCCTAGGGAGAGCCCCATGAGTAGCCTTGAAACCATTGAACGCTTATTGAAAGACCAGGCCGGCAGACCACCGATTGAAAAGTGGCAGCCGGCGCTGAGTGGCGAAATCGACATTCAGATTTTGGCTGACGGGCGTTGGGTTCACGAAGGTGGCGAAATCAAGCGCCATGAGTTGGTTAAGCTATTTGCCTCTATTTTGCGGTGCGAAGCGGATGGTCACTATTATTTAGTCACTCCGGTCGAGAAATGGCGCTTACAGGTTGAAGACCTCCCGCTGCTGATCATTGACATGGAAGTAGGCGAATCAACGTCGGAAGGGCGTAGAATTGCCGTTAAAACTAACGTCGATACATGGCATGAGCTCGGTCCTCAGCATCGGCTCAGTGTGACCGAGTCACCTGATTCGGGGGAGCCGAGGCCGGCCGTTTCTCTCGAGCACGGCTTGTCAGCAAGAGTGAATCGCGCCTGTTTTTACCGCCTGGTAGATCTGGCTGAGCAGCATGGCGATCGACTCATTGTTCGCAGCGCCGGTGAACAATTTGAGCTAGGGCGTGTATAAGTAACCCCGGACACTTTGGGGGAGATGAAAACCAAAAAAGGCAGCCATCTGGCTGCCTTTTTTGTTGAAGCGTCTCAGCTACATGTTGGGATAGTTCGGTCCGCCCAAACCTTCAGGAGTCACCCACACAATATTCTGGGCGGGGTCCTTAATGTCACAGGTCTTGCAGTGCACGCAGTTTTGCCCGTTGATTTGGAAGCGCGCTTGGCCACCTTCGTCTTCGACCACCTCATACACCCCTGCTGGGCAGTAACGCTGAGCGGGCTCGGCGTACTTGGGCAGGTTGTCACGAATAGGCAGCTCGGCGTCCTTCAGCGTCAGGTGGCAGGGCTGATCTTCTTCGTGGTTAGTGTTAGAGAGGAATACTGACGACAAGCGGTCAAAGCTCAGCTTGTTATCAGGCTTGGGGTACTCAATCTTTTTGCAGCTGTCTGCAGGCTTCATTTGCGCGTAATCAGGCTTGGTATCGCTCAGCGTCCAAGGCAGGTTGCCGCCAAAGATATTCTGATCGATAAAGGCATAGGCTGAGCCGAAGAAGTTGCCGAACTTGTGCTGAGCTGGGCCAAAGTTGCGCTGAGCGTACAGCTCTTTATACAGCCAGGAGCCTTCAAAAGCAGTGGTGTATTCGGTGAGTTCTTCACCGGATTTATTGTCTTCAGTCAGCGCCTTGTGGACAACTTCTGCGGCCAGCAAACCGGACTTCATCGCGGTGTGGCTACCTTTGATCTTGGCAAAGTTCAGCGTGCCCGCGTCACAGCCAATCAGCAGACCACCTGGGAAGGTCATTTTTGGTAGAGACTGCAGGCCGCCTTTTGCGATAGCCCGAGCGCCGTAGGACACGCGCTCACCGCCATCGAGGTACTGCTTGACGACGGGGTGTTGCTTATAGCGTTGGAATTCCTCGAAGGGAGACAGCCACGGGTTATCGTAGCAGAGGTCGGTAATCAGGCCGATTGCGACTTGGTTGTCTTCCAGGTGGTAGAGGAAAGAGCCACCGAGGGCGCCATTTTCAGAGAGTGGCCAGCCGGCAGTATGAACGACCTTACCTTGTTCGTGCTTGGCGGGATCGATTTTCCAAAGTTCTTTAATGCCGATGCCGTAATGCTGGGGCTCTTTGCCCGCATTCAGGTCGAATTTTTCCATCAAACGCTTGCCGAGGTGACCGCGGCAGCCTTCTGCAAACAGGGTGTATTTTGCATGCAGCTCCATGCCGGGCATGTAGCTGTCTTTTTGGCTGCCATCTTCGGCAATGCCCATATCGCCAGTGACGATACCTTTTACACTACCGTCGTCATTGTACAGAACATCAGCAGCGGCAAAGCCGGGGTAGATCTCTGCACCCATGCCTTCGGCCTGCTCGGCCAGCCAGCGGCACAGGTTGCCCAGGCTAATAATGTAGTTACCTTCGTTGTGCATCGTTTTGGGCACAGCGAAGTCGGGAACTTTGATGGCTTTTTCACCGCTGGTCATGAAGTAGATATCATCACCAGTCACTGGCGTGTGCAGCGGCGCGCCTTTTTCTTTCCAGTCCGGGAATAGCTCGTCCAGCGCGGTGGGTTCAAATACTGCGCCAGATAGAATGTGGGCGCCGACCTCAGAACCTTTTTCTACAACACAAACGCTGATGTCTTTTCCGCTGGTTTCACTTAACTGGCGAATTTTGCAAGCTGCTGCCAAACCTGCAGGCCCAGCACCGACGATCAGGACGTCAAATTCCATTGATTCGCGTTCCACAGACTCTCTCCTCTAAGATTAAGCATAGGTGTAGCCCTTATTGGCTGGGCGTTTTGACACCATTTTTGAAGGCGCAAGTATAAGTGTCAGCACGTAAAAACGCCACATAAGCACCGCTCGGCTGTCAAACTTAACGTCAGTATTACCCGGGGTTGTCCTTTTTTATATGGCAGGAATGACCGCGCAGATCGTATTTTCGGCGATATTCAGCGAAATAGAACTGCGCTATGCCTGTTATTCAGCGGCTGAATAGCGCACTCATGTTGACCTTGACGGCCAATGCCGTCAATATAACGGCGCTTTTTTTAACGGGGCTAAACGTCTGGACGGATCGAATTATTGATCCGCAGCGTAAAGACGACTAGCTGTTTCATTTCATTTACGCGTTTACTGGGGAATCCATGAAGGTTCTTGTTGCTGTCAAACGAGTTGTTGACTACAACGTCAAAGTGCGTCCGAAGTCGGACGGTACAGACGTTGATCTGAATAATGTCAAAATGGCGATCAATCCATTCTGTGAAATCGCTGTTGAAGAAGCGGTACGCCTGAAAGAGAAAGGTGTTGCTACTGAAATCATCGCTGTCTCAATCGGTCCTAAAGTGGCTCAAGAGCAGATCCGTACTGCGTTGGCCCTAGGCGCTGACCGCGGCATCCTGGTAGAAACGGAAGAAGACGTTCAGCCACTGGGTATCGCTAAAGTACTCAAAGCCGTTGTTGACAAAGAGCAGCCGCAACTCGTGATCATGGGTAAGCAGGCGATCGACGGCGACAACAACCAAACCGGCCAAATGCTGGCGGCATTGACCGGAATGGCTCAGGGTACTTTCGCATCAGAAGTTGCCGTTGACGGCGACAGCGTTGCAGTGACTCGCGAAATTGACGGCGGTCTGCAAACCGTTAAGCTGGCATTGCCCGCAGTCGTAACGACTGACCTGCGCTTGAACGAGCCTCGTTACGCGTCACTGCCTAACATCATGAAGGCGAAGAAGAAGCCTCTCGATACACTGACGCCAGACGAGCTGGGTATCGATGTTACACCACGTGTGAAAACCTTGAAGGTTGAGCCGCCTGCAGAGCGTCAAGCGGGTATCAAGGTTGCGGACGTTGCCGAACTGGTTGAGAAACTGAAGAACGAGGCGAAGGTAATCTAATGAGTATTCTAGTTATTGCAGAACACGATAACGCCTCTATCAATGGGGCAACCCTGAACACAGTCAGCGCAGCGAAAGCTATCGGTGGCGATATCGCCGTACTCGTTGCGGGTGAAGGCTGTGGTGCAGCGGCTGAAGCGGCGGCTAAAATCGACGGCGTTAGCAAGGTGCTGGTTGCAGACAACGCTGCCTACGGTCACCAGCTGGCTGAGAATGTGGCGCTGTTGGTCGCAGAACTGGGCAAAGACTACGGTTACATCTTGGCTCCTGCGACCACTAACGGTAAGAACACGCTTCCGCGTGCTGCCGCGTTGCTGGATGTTGCGCAAATTTCAGAGATCATTTCGGTAGAGAGCGCGGATACCTTCAAGCGCCCCATCTACGCCGGTAACGTTATCGCCACTGTTCAGTCTTCTGACGCGATCAAAGTCATCACTGTTCGTGCAACGGCGTTCGATGCTGCTGCCGCAGAGGGTGGTTCTGCTGCCGTAGAAGCGGTTGCTAGCGCACACGATGCAGGTAAGTCCAGCTTCGAGAAAGAAGAGCTGGCTAAGAGCGATCGTCCAGACCTGACTGCCGCAGACATCGTTGTCTCTGGTGGCCGCGGTATGCAAAATGGCGACAACTTCAGCATGCTGTACTCCCTGGCAGACAAGCTTGGTGCAGCAGTTGGTGCATCGCGCGCGGCTGTTGACGCGGGCTTCGTACCTAACGATATGCAAGTAGGTCAGACGGGTAAAATCGTCGCACCGGGGCTGTACATCGCTGTCGGCATTTCTGGTGCTATCCAGCATTTGGCTGGTATGAAGGACTCAAAAGTCATTGTTGCTATCAACAAAGACGAAGATGCTCCTATCTTCCAGGTTGCTGATTACGGTCTGGTTGCAGACCTGTTTGACGCCTTGCCTGAGCTGGAAAGCGCTATCTAATAGCCCTTCAGCTAGTGAGCACAAAAAACCCGGCTTAGGCCGGGTTTTTTGTGCTCGCAATATCGGGAATTTAGCGTAGTAAATAGAGTCAGATAAAGACAATTGGAGGTCGGGTACTCCGGCGTCTGTTCACGGTGGGAGACAGGTAATGAAAAAAATCGTATTTGGGCTTTGCTTGTATGCCGCAGCGATGGCGACTCAGGCCTTGGAACTGGCTAGCGAATCGTCGATGCTCAATGTGGTGAGCGTAAAAAACAATCGCGTTGCCGAGTTGTTTAGCTTTGATGCTGTTACCGGGCAGCTTAATACCACCACCGGCAAAGCGCTTATCAATATCGACCTGGCAAGCATTGACTCAGGGATTGATATTCGCGACAAGCGAATCAAAAAATACCTTTTTGATGTCGATAGCCAGCCATTGGCCACGTTCAACGCCACAATTGATACGGATGCCCTTGCTGCTATTGAGGTATCTTCGCCGCAAGCGATGACCGTTGAGGGCGAACTGATGCTGGGCGGCAAGCGTCAGGCATTGCGTTTTAATACGCTGGTAAGCCGGCTGGAAAATGGTGATATTCGTGTGGTAACCACGTCGCCGGCGTTTATCGATATCGCCGCTTTGGGCTTGGAGCAGGGCATAGACAAACTGCGACAACTTGCTGGGCTGAATTCCATTACGCTGGCGGTGCCCGTCACCTTTTCGGTGCTGTTTCAATAAAGCGCTTAGTCCCGGCGTAGCTCATCGCGAATAGCGATGGGCGTCGGGCAGTTGAGCACAACAATATACGATGACACAACAAAGCTCAGAATGGCTGTAGCTTGAATGAGATGAGACGCGCTACTGCCAATGACGCCTTGGTCAAAAGCCAGATAGGCGATCAACAGCGAGAATTCGCTGATCTGCCCCAAGCGAAGCCCCAGATCCCAGCATAGCCGCTTAGACGCTAATGTTCGCCGCAGAAGAACGCGAAAACTCAGTGGTTTTATCGTGAGTAGTATCGCGGCGAGAAGGAGGGCTGGGGCGGCTATTTCTGTGATCAGCGCCAGATTGAAGCGTGCCCCCAACGAAAAAAAAAACAATATTAAAAAGAAATCTCTTAACGGCTTAAGGCTAATCGCGATGTACTGGGATATTGGGCTGGTAGCGAGGCTTATGCCGGCGAGAAAGGCGCCCATTTCCGCAGACAGCCCCATCGCATGGGCCGCCTCGGCAAGCCCTAAGCACCAACCTATCGCCAGCAAAAAAATATATTCCTGAAAGCGGTCAAAGCGCTGAATAAGTGGCAGTAATAAGTAGCGTACAGCGACAAACGCCAGGGCGCAGAGCAGGGGGAGCGCGACAAGGGTTTTACCGAGGCTGATGGGCGATAATTCGCCTTGGCTAACGCTGGAAATTAACAGTAGTACGAGTATGGCGATCATGTCTTGCAGCAATAAAATCCCGACCATTAGCTCGCCGTTCTCGCGGTGGTGCAAAACGGTGGTTGGCAGTAATTTAATGCCGATAATCGTGCTGGAAAACATCATCGCGGCCCCGATTATCCACGCCTCGGCCTGAGTAAAGCCAAACGCCACGCCAACACTGTAACCGATGGCCAGGAATATTGTGGAGCTAATTAGCGCTATGCCCGTGGTTTTTCTAAGGCTGTGCAGCAGCGCCTGGGGCTGCATATCCAGACCGAGCAGAAAAAGCAAAAACACGATGCCAAACTCGGCAATCTCTGCCAATAAGCCTAAATCGGTAACCCAGCCGCCACCGTAGGGGCCAATGATTGCGCCCAGTGCAATATAGGCAATGAGTAGCGGCTGACGGCTGATTAAGGCGAGCGAGGCCAGCAAGGCGGCGCCGCTAAAAATAAGAAAAAATGAGAAGGTCAGGCTGGTTTCCACACGCGCTCCTGCTGCTCTACTTGCGCCGTATCACAATGATCCGGCACTACTCAGCATAGCGGAGGGAATGAGAGGCGTAAAAAAACCCGCATAGCGGGTTTAGTGTGCAATTACGCTTGGCGACGCCGGAACAGGGGGAGTGGCTGGTCCACACTGGACTGATAGCTTTCGCTGAAGTCGTTCAGGCTGGCCAGCGCGGCTTCCAGCTCGTCGCTGGGCAGGGCATAGCTGGAAAATCCGCAGCGCTTCATATAGAACAGCTGGTCGCGAATAAAATCACCGACGGCACGAATTTCGCCCTGATATTGGCGTTGCTCGCGTAGCTCGCGGGCATAGCTGAAGCCGCGGCCGTCCATAAACTTCGGAAAGTCTACCGCCACAAAGCTGAGTGCTGACAAGTCATCGTCGCTCAGTGATTTAGGTGACTCGTCACTGGCCAGATAAACGGCTATTTCGCCCAAGGCGAGCAGGGCGTCGCGCTGCTGCTGCCAGAGCGCCAGCGGAACGATAACATGGTCGGTGCTCGGTAAGGTCTCGGCGTCGCGCCAAACTTGCCAGTTGTCGTCAACAACCTGACCATTCTTAATAATCTTAGGCATATACACGCTCCTTAAACGGCGCCAGGCCTATGCGTTCGTAGGTATCGATAAAGCGCTCTTCGGGGTGGCGCTTTTCAAGGTAGCAGTTGAGTATTTTCTCAACGACGTCGGGAATTTCGTCTTGCGCAAAAGAAGGGCCAAGGATCTTACCCAGCGATGCATTCAGCCCCTGCTGACCGCCGAGCGACACTTGATAGAACTCCTGACCTTTTTTATCGACGCCGAGGATACCGATATTACCAATGTGGTGGTGGCCACAAGCATTCATACAGCCGGAGATATTCAGCTCTATGTCGCCCAGGTCGTAAAGGTAGTCCAGATCGTCGAAGCGGCGCTGAATGGCTTCTGCAATGGGGATCGACTTGGCGTTGGCCAGCGAGCAGAAATCACCGCCGGGGCAGCAGATGATATCGTTCATCGTGCCTACCGTCGGGCTGGCAAGCTCCAGGCTGACAAGTTTTTGCCATAGAGCAAAAAGCTGGCGCTGCTGAATATCAGGTAGTACCAGGTTCTGTTGATGGGTTGAGCGAATTTCACCAAAGCCAAACTCCTCGGCGAGGTCCGCGACCGCTTCAAACTGTTCTGCAGTGATATCGCCCGGTGCGACGCCGGTGGTTTTCAGCGACAGCGTAGCGATCGCGTAGCCACGTTGTTTGTGGGCGTGCACGTTGTGGTTGAGCCAGCGGGCGAAATCGACATTCTCGAGGGCGAGGGCCTGGAGATCTTCATTTTCCAGCGCCTCGTAATCCGGGCGAGTGAAAAATGACTGAGCGCGGGCAATTTCCTCGTCGGGAAGGTCTAAATTGCCATCTTTAATAAAGGCCCATTCTTCTTCCACTTTAGCTTTGAAGGCGTCTGCGCCCATGGCGCGAACCAAAATTTTAATACGCGCTTTGAATTTGTTGTCACGGCGGCCCAACTGGTTGTAAACCCGAACGATGGCCTCCAGATAGCTGAGCAGGTGGCGCGGTGGCAAGGCCTCGTGGATAACACTGCCGATAACCGGCGTACGGCCCAAACCGCCGCCTACTATTACTTTGAACGCGGTATTGCCGTTGTCGTCTTTGACGATCTGCAAGCCGATGTCGTGAACCAATACCGCCGCCCGGTCTTGCTCAGAGCCGCACACAGCGATTTTGAATTTACGGGGAAGGAAGGCAAATTCCGGGTGAAAAGTGGACCACTGACGAATGATTTCACACCACGGCCGGGCATCTTCAACTTCATCGGCGGCAACGCCAGAGAACTGGTCTGCGGTGACATTGCGAATGCAGTTACCACTGGTCTGGATGGAGTGCATTTCCACCTCAGCCAGATGCTCCAGAATATCGGGAACTTCTTCCAGTTTCGGCCAATTCAACTGAACATTTTGGCGGGTACTAATGTGTGCATAGCCCTTGTCGTACTCGCGGGTAATAAAGGCTAGCTTGCGCAGCTGCTGGCTGTTCAGCGTGCCATAGGGCACCGCAATGCGCAGCATGGGAGCAAGGCGCTGAACATACAGGCCATTTTGAAGGCGCAGCGGCAAAAACTGTTCCTCAGTGATTTTGCCAGCCAGATAGCGCTCGGTTTGATCCCGATACTGAGCGACGCGTTGGCTGATGATCTGCCGATCGTACTGGTCGTATGCGTACATATAACGTGTAATCTCTCGCGTTAAGTGTCATGCGGTCCCGGCGTGTGACGGCGGGGCGCTTAATTATAAATCGGAGCGAATGATAAATTTTAATCGGTTCTGCCACTAACGCTTTTTGCGGATAAGCCTTATGCGTTTGACCGATTACTTCACTCTTTATCTCAGCAAATAGCAGTCTTTTTCATAATCTTGCTATACTGGCGGCTTTTCCAAGCCGGTTCGCCGGGTGTTAACGTCATTATTCCATTGAGGTTGTCATGTCTGACCAAAACCAAGAAGCCCGTGAAGATAATTTTGCTGACGCCTGTGCGTCTGTAGCGATCCTGACGATTGTTATTGCAACCGTCGTATACTGGTTGTCAGGTATGCCTTCTTAAAGCCATCACCCGTCAGCAACAAAAAAAGGCTGCCAATTGGCAGCCTTTTTTTGTTTCGCTGTCCCGTCCTGAAATAGGTTTACACCCATGAGGCCTATTTGGAGAGCAGTACAAAACGGGGGCAAATCTCCGCACCTAGGTGAATAATCAGGCATAACTTCCTGAAACTGCTAGGCTTATCCCATGCAAAGGAGGTCTGGTATGCCTGAGGTCTATCAGCTTCACATCTTATTGCGCGAGATCAGTCCCGCAATCTGGCGCCGGGTATTGGTCCGCTCTGACAGTACCATCACGGATCTTCACTATACCATCCAGATTCTGATGGGGTGGTCTGACTACCATCTCAACAAGTTTACAATTCACGCGAAGAGCTATGGCGTCTACCACAGGGGCGGCCTGTGCTTTCCGGACGACCCCGACGAAATTCTCCTTTCTGACTTTGAATTTCGCCACAAAGAGCGGTTCCTCTACGAATATGATTTCAACGTCGACTGGATGATCGATATTCGGCTGGAAGAGAG
This sequence comes from uncultured Spongiibacter sp., assembly GCF_964011655.1. NCBI lineage: Bacteria > Pseudomonadati > Pseudomonadota > Gammaproteobacteria > Cellvibrionales > Spongiibacteraceae > Spongiibacter > uncultured Spongiibacter sp. The sequence goes on from NZ_CAXGPO010000031.1 coordinate 30,562, forward strand.
GAGGGCACTGGACCCCAGCCAAATCTACCCAGTCTGCATTTCCGGTAGCAGGGCAGGGCCCCCGGAAGAATGTGGCGGTCCCATTGCTTTTATGGCCTGGGAAGACGAGTTTCATCCATCTCTTGTTGTTTCCCGTCTCCAGGATCTATGCGAAGACCAGGTCGATGAAATGGAGCTCTACCTCCATGAGATCGATCACGCCAAGTGGTGGCTCGGGAAAGAGGAATTCGACCGCAGGGAGATCAACCGGCGTTTAGACATATACAGTAAACGGGACGAAGAATGGTACGGGGCGGTATTCGAGTAGAAGGAGTCTGCTATGAAAGCCAAGGTCCAGGTCGTCATTGAGTCCGAACACGGGCAGCTCATCGTTCACGATGTCGCGACCATAACAAGAACAACATTTTCTACCGGCACACTGGGTTTATCTCTGTCCGAAGGCAAGAACCTGCTGCAACACCTTCAGGCCAGCATCGTCAATCAACAGGTGTCAGAGTGGCTACGGGATACCAGGGATTGCCCAATCTGCGGATCCCCGCGATCCTTGAAGGGACACCACTCCCTGGTCTGCCAAACCGTATTCGGGAAAGTGCAGCTCGATAGCCCACGGCTACGACATTGCCCCTGTGAAAAGGCCGACCATCGCAGTTTCAGCCCGCTCTCGAAGCGGTTATCAGAGCGAACGACACCGGAACTTGCCTATCTGGAGGCAAAGTGGGCTTCGTTGATGTCCTATGGGCTCACGGTAGATATCCTGTCAGAGGTCCTTCCATTGGAGGGCCAGATTAATACCACGTCAATCCGCAGACAGGTAGAACGGGTCGCTGATCGGGTTGAGCAGGCGATGGGACCGGAGAAGGGTATCTACCTGGAAGGCATGGAGCGGGACTGGGGCAAATTACCTCGCCCGGAGGAACCCATTACCGTTGGCATAGATGGTGGCTTCGTCCGTGGTCGGGACGGAAAATCGCGAGGGGAGGGACACTTTGAGGTTATCGCCGGCAAGAGCATCGCTGAGAATGATTCTAAATGCTTTGCCTATGTCACTCGTTACGACGAGAAGCCCAAACGACGACTGTACGAGGTGCTGAAATCTCAAGGCATGCAGATGAATCAGCAGGTCACATTTCTCTCCGACGGAGCAGAGAATGTCCGCACCCTGCAATACGACCTGAATCCACACGCGGAGTATATCTTGGATTGGTTTCACATAACGATGAGACTCACTGTAATGCGCCAGATGGCGAAAGGGCTACCGGGTGAGGAGGATCCGAAAGCGACTGAGAAAGCCCTGGACCACCTCAAGCGCATCAAGTGGTATCTATGGCACGGTAATGTGTATCGAGCGTTGCAGGCTGTCGAGGACCTGACCTGGCATTTGGATTGCCTGGAGCCCGGCGAGGCACAGGCCAAGTTATTCAAGACAGTGGAAGACTTCGAGCGATATATCCATTCGAACCAGACAAATATCACAAACTATGGCTATCGGTACCGGAATGGTGAGAGAATTTCCACGGGGTTCGTGGAGTCAACCATCAACCAGGTCGTAAGCAAGCGATTCGTGAAGAAGCAGCAAATGCGCTGGACAGAGCGAGGCGCCCACCTGTTGCTTCAAGTCCGGACGAAGGTCCTGAATGACCAATTGAGAGACACATTTGAGGGCTGGTACCCCGAAATGAAGGAGGCAGCTTAGCGATTTGCCCCCGGTTTGTCCTGCTCTCCCGAAAAAGAGCACAAGACCACGATTCAGTCGATGCAAACTGAGCAACGGGTGCTACTCAAGCAGCATGCCGAGGAGCGATCGCGGGTAGCGGAGGAGCACGGTACTGCAATTGCAGCTCAGCGTAAGGAACTAGCGCAGGAGGCTGAGCAAACTGAAAACCGATTGATGGTGCTCCTTGACCAGGAGCGACTCGAAGCAAAGGCCAATGCGAAGAAGCTCACGGCTGATCTCGAGAAAATGTCCCATAAATCCCAGACTGCCCGGGAGGCCGTTGTGGCCCTCGAGACGAAGGTCAATGAGCTAACGCGCCAAAAGGATAAGCTCGAAAGTGATATTGCGACGCATCTTGAGGCAAATGCTGAGCTCCAGGAAAGCCTGGATGATCAGAAATCCCTAACAGTGTCTGTTGAGCGAGAATTCAGCGCCTATAAAGAAGAGCACAAACTGGGAGGAGAGCTTGGAGCTCTCCAAGACGCCGTGATAGTGCTGCAGAACCAGCTGCGTGAAAAGGCTGATACGAAAAAGAAGTGAGCACAACACTCCTCATGCTGTAGTCATTGTTCAGAATGAGCCCGGCAAGTCGGAAATATCCGTATTGTTAAGTATTCAGTCCCTCCGGAAAAGTCATCGCGCGGCTTGCCGTTACTATCAAAGCTACCATTCGTTACTGGCCATAAACCGGCTGAAAAAGTCGTCGATCATGAGTGATCTAGCGTATCTTCAAGAGTACCTGGTTTATCTGACCATACCCGCAGTGAGCGGGCTGGTCGGCTATGGCACCAATTGGCTGGCGGTCAAGATGATGATGGGTCCTGTGGAATTCGTCGGCATTGGTCCGCTGGGGTGGCAGGGAGTGATACCAGCCAATGCGCCGAAGATGGCGCGCATCACGGTGGAGCACAGCGTCAAACGTGTTCTCACCCAGGAAGAACTTATCGACCGCATCGATCCCGATCAGTTGATCGAGGCGATCAGTCACCGGCTCGACCCCTTTGTGGAAGAGGTGGTAGACGAGGTGATGGGCCAGGCCACTTCTCCCCAGCTTTCGGTGAGCAATTTCATCTGGAGCGCCGCGCCCGGTGCCATCAAGAAGCGGGTGTACACCGAAGTGCGGAAGAAACTCCCCGCTGCGCTGGAAAATCTGATCGAAGATCTCAAGCCGAATCTCGGTGAACTGGTGGACCTCAACGAGGTGATCGTAGAGCGGCTCAGCAGTGACAAGCTTATGCTGACCCGGGTGTTCCGGGAAGCGGCCGCGCAGGAGTTCAAATTTATCCAGCGCAGCGGCCTGTACTTCGGTATTCCGCTGGGCATCCCGGTGATGTTTATCTGGTACTTCTACCAGCAGTGGTGGCTGCTGCCGGCTTTCGGGCTGTTGGTGGGCTATATCACCAATGCGCTGGCCATCTACCTCATCCAGAAGCCGCTGCAACCGGTGCAGGTGGGGCCATTCAAAGTCCAGGGCTTGTTTATCAAGCGACAGAAAGAGGTGTCGCGCTACTACGGCCGGGTCATGGCTTCCGAACTGGTCACCGCCGAGATCGTGGTTGGCGAGATGCTCAAGATTGAGGAGTCGGTCGATCGCCTGCGGGCGATGATCCACCGGGAGGTCAATCATGCCATTGAGGATGCGCAGGGGGTGCTCAAGCCGCTGGCGGTGGTCAGTATCGGTCCTTCCGAATACGCCAGGATCAGCTGTATCGTCAGCGACCGGGCTTTCGAGGAGGTTATCCGGCCTGATGCGCGCTCATTTGCTTATATTGACGAGGCGCTGGATGTGGAAAACACCATTGCCGAGCGCCTGGGCAGCCTGCCACCAGAGGAATTTTACGAATTACTGCATCCCGTCGTCGCCGAGGATGAATGGAAACTGATTGCCGTTGGTGCGGCCCTGGGGATGGGCGCGGGCTACTGGCAATGGGCATTACTTACCTGAATATCTAGGAGTGAATATGGGGCCTTTAGCGGGCACGAAAGTCGTTGAAATCGCCGGAATCGGTCCCTGCCCGATCGCGGGCATGATGCTGGCCGATCTTGGCGCCGAGGTGATCCTGGTGGAACGCAAGGTTGCCAGTGAGAACGCCGCCGCGGTAGGCGGTGCTACTGACTTCGCCTATTTCCGTCGGGGCAAGCAGTCCATCGCCCTGGACCTGAAAGATCCGGAAGCAATCGAGGTGGTCCTGCAACTGGTGGAGCAGGCGGAGGTCCTGATTGAGGGCTTCCGCCCCGGGGTCATGGAGCGCCTGGGCCTGGGTCCCGAGGCCTGCCTGGCGCGCAAGCCTTCCCTAGTTTACGGCCGAATGACCGGCTGGGGGCAGAGCGGCCCTCTGTCCCATTCCGCGGGACACGATATCAACTATCTCTCCATCACCGGGATTCTGCATTATGGCGGGATTCCCGGCGATGCACCGTACCCCACACCCACGGTGCTGGGTGATATCGGTTCCGGTTCCAATATGCTGGTGCTGGGCATTCTCTCGGCGTTGCTGCATGTGCAACGCGGCGGGGAGGGGCAGGTTATCGATGCCGCGATCTGCGACGGCGCCATCTACAACCAGGCCCTGCTGGCCAGTGTGCGCGAGGAGGGTGCAATCAGCGAGAACCCCGGCGAGACCTTCTTCGGCGCCGCCAGCCCCTGGTGCAACACCTATCCCTGTGCCGATGGCCGCTACGTCACGGTACAGGCCCTGGAGCCGAACTTTTACCGCGAGCTGATCACCCTGTGCGGCTTTGCCGACGATCCGGATTTCGCCCGCCAGCACGACAAGAATGCCTGGCCTGCTGCCCGCGCGAAAATGGCAGCGCTGTTCGCCAATCAGCCGCAGTCTCACTGGAGTGAGCTGCTCTCGGGCACCGACGCCTGTTTCGCCCCGGTGCTGACCCTGCCTGAAGCGGCGGAGAACGCGCATATCAAGGCGCGGGAGTGCTTCGTCGAAGGCAGCGCTGGCCTGCAGCCGGCACCGGCGCCCCGGTTCAGTGTCACCCAACAGGAAGTGGGGCAGATTCCAAAGCCTGGTGAACACGGTGAAGCGATCATGCAGGCACTTGCAAAGGAATAGGCCAGATAATGCGCAAACCCATACCGCCAATGGACCTGATGTTCTTCCTGCTGGAGTCCCCCCAGAGTCCCAAGCATGTGGCTGCTGTGCAGGTCTTCAAAAAGCCGAAGAATGCCCCCGATACCTATCTACGTGACCTGGTGGCCGCCTTTAAGGCCGCCCCTGTGGTAGCGCCATTCAATTACTATCCGCATTTTCCCCGCATGGGAATGCCCGAGTGGCGAGTGCAGGAAGACATGGATATGGACTACCACGTGAGGCACTCCGCGGTACCGGGGCCCGGCTCTGACGAGCAGTTGATGGAAGTGATCCAGCGCCTGCACGCGGGCATGTTGGACCGGCGCCGGCCCGGCTGGATATGCCAGGTTATTGAGGGTCTCGAAAATGATCGCTTCGCGGTCTACAGCAAGATCCATCACGCCTACATCGACGGTATGACTGGCGTGAAGCGGATGTACGGCGCCCTGTCGACGTCCTCCCGGACCAGAAAAATCGTTCCGCCCTGGTCCTATGAACTGGAGCGGCCGTCCTCAGCCGGGAAACGCAGGGACAGCGACCCGCTCAAACCAATTCTCAAGCGGCTCCGCGGCCTGGGGGAGGTGACCGGCCTGCTCAGCGACATGGGGCTACAGTGGCTCAATGTGCGCGAAGGTAAGGCGCAGATTCCCTATTCGGCCACGCCGACACTGCTGAACAAGCCCCTGGAGTGGGAGACCCGTTCCACCGCGGTGTGTACGCTGCCCTTGGACCGGGTGAAGGCCATTGGCAAGGAGCGCGGCTGTACGGTCAACGAGGTGGTGCTGGCGATAATCGATGCGGCCTTGCACGATTACCTGCAGCGGCTCGGTGAGAGCACGGGCGATCCGCTGATAGCCCTCTGTCCCATGATCGCCGTCACGGATCGCTACGATATCGCCAGTATCGGAGGTATAGATGAATTCAGTGCGCGGCCCCTTTTCATCCTTGCCGAGGAAGTAGGGCAGGAAATTGTAGCCGTCCAGATGCACTTTGTAGGACTTGCCGCCAACTCGTTTGCCCTTCTTCAGTTCCGCGATGATGTTGTCATTGCCCGCCGCCGCCATAAGGGTCGGCATCCAGTCCATCATGGCGATGATTTCGTTAGAAACCTGGCCCGCCGCGATCCTGGCTGGCCAGCGCATCATCATCGGCACCCGGTAGCCGCCTTCCCAACTGCTGTTCTTTTCGCCTCGGTATGGGGTGTAGCCGCCGTCCGGCCACAAGGCCAGTTCGGCGCCGTTATCGGTGGAATACATAACGATGGTGTTGTCGGCGATACCCAGCTCGTCCAGCTTGTCGAGCAACTGGCCGACATGACCGTCATGCTCCACCAGTCCGTCGGCGTAAAGGCCCTGTCCCGTCACGCCTTGTGATTCAGGCTTGAGCCGGGTCCACACGTGCATGCGAGTGGCGTTAAACCAGACAAAAAAGGGCTTGCCTGCCCTGTGGGTCTTGTCCATGAATTTCAGGGCCGCACCCAGGAATTCCTCGTCCACGGTCTCCATTCGCTTTTTGGTCAAGGGACCGGTGTCTTCGATTTTTCCATCCGAGTAACTGTGGATCACGCCCCGCGGTCCAAACATCTGCTTGAATGCAGGGTCCTTGGGGTAGTTCGGGTGCTCAGGCTCTTCTTCTGCGTTGAGGTGGTAAAGGTTGCCGAAGAATTCGTCGAAGCCGTGATTGGTGGGCAGGTGTTCGTCGCGATCACCCAGATGATTTTTGCCGAACTGGCCGGTGGCGTAACCCAGGGACTTGAGCAGGGTGGCAATGGTCGGGTCCTTGTCGGACATGCCTTCCTTCGCTCCGGGCAGGCCCACCTTGGTCAGGCCGGTGCGCAGCGGGTGCTGCCCGGTGATGAATCCCGCGCGGCCGGCGGTGCAGCTCTGGTCACCATAGGAGTCGGTGAAAATGATCCCATCGGCCGCGATCTTGTCAATATTGGGCGTCTTATACCCCATACGCCCCATGTTGTAGGCACTGATGTTGTAGGGCCCGATATCATCACCCCAGATGATGAGGATATTGGGTTTATCGGCGGCCCGGGCCTCCGTAGCAATAGACATGTTGAGACATACCACTGCCAGTAAAATGCGTGTCAGCTTATTCATCGAGCACCTCCCGTATCTAACAGGGGGCTACGATAGCGTATAAGGCTTCGGGGGATGCCTGGAAAAACCGAAAGGGCAGCTTTATTGTTCGTTCGGGCTAGTTGGGGTATTCAGGGTCAGGTTGTTAGCCCATTTGTTTAGCTACGGCTCCACACCCTTTTCTCGGCGGTAGTCACGGGGTGACTTTCCTGTCCAGCGCCGAAACGCCCTGGTGAAGCTGCTGGTATCGTTAAACCCCAGCATGAAACTCATCTCGGTGATGCTTATGCGGGACTGTTCCATGTAGTCCAGTGCAAGGGACTTTCGCACCTGGTTCAGTAGGTCCTGGAAGCTCGTTTCCTTTGCCGCCAGTTTCTGCTGCAGGGCGCTGGGGCTCATGGCCAGTTCGCTGGCAACATGCTGCTTCGTACAATTCTCCGAAGGGAGTTTCCGCAGGATGATCCGCTTGACCCGGTTGACGATATCCTCCGCGTCGAGCGCGGCGATGTAGTTTTGCAGGATCTTGTCGTGTTCGCTGGCGATTTCCCGGTTGCCACCCAGCAGGGGGAGGTCGACGATGGCAGAGTCCAGGCAGATTGTACAGTCTGGGGCATCGAAAGTTACCGGCACGTGAAAACTTCTGGTGTACAAGTCCACGTAGCCCTCAGGCAGGGGGCGCGTCAGTCGTACTGATAGGGGCTTGAAATCGGGCCGATAAATCATGCGGAAGACCCGAATGATGAAGGCGTTCCAGGCGTCGATGGTTTCAAAGGCGACGCCGTCTGCAACTACCTCCAGAACCAGGCAGAAGC
>NZ_CAXGPO010000032.1:0-36253 GCF_964011655.1 uncultured Spongiibacter sp.
GGGCGCACACCACTTTACCGGCACCGTGGAAACCCTGGAAATCATGTGGAAGCAGCTTTCCACGGACCGGATTTATCGCGCCGATTTAATGGGGGTTCTTCGCAATGCCCTGCGACTGGCCGGCTCCCTGTTTAACTCGGGCATTGCCGTCGGTCGACCGGTGGCACTGCTGGACAACAGCCCACTGCGCGAACTGCTAGAAGAGCGAATCCGCTTCGAGTCGATCGGCATGAACATCCGCAACGGTGACTTGGACGCACTCTCGCTCACGGCGATGAACTACAGCCTCGGCTTGTCGGAGACCTTCTTTCAGGGCGGGCCGCAGCATGCTGGCTGGCAGCGCTGGCGGCGACAGGGGCTGGCGACACCTATCCAGCTGCAACACCTGATGGCGTCCACAGCCATCCCGACGATCTTTCCACCCGCCAAGGTAGGCCGTTATTTCTACGGCGACGGCGCGCTGCGCCAATTGACCCCGATCAGCCCCGCCATCCATTTGGGTGCAAACCGGGTATTGGTGATTCCCGCCAACGGGCATAAACGGGTTTATCACCACACCCCAAAACCTATTCAGTCTCCGGCGTTCGGACAGATTATTGGTCAGTTACTTAACAGCGCCTTTATCGACAGCATCGAAACCGATATTGAGCGTCTGGAAAGAATCAACGAATTATTGGCGCTGATACCACGGGAAAATATGCAAATGATGGGGCGTGAGCTACTGCCGGTTGAGTGCCTGGTAATCAGCCCGAGCGAAGATATTGACGCCATTGCCGACGAGCATGTGAAAGAACTACCACGCAGTTTGCGTGCTTTCCTGGGGCGCACCGGCAGTAGCCGCGGAGGTAGTGTGAGTATTGCCAGCTACCTGTTATTTACCGAGGAATATTGCGCCAAGCTGATCGATCTAGGCTACCGTGACGGGCTTGCTCAGCGCGATGACATCAGCGCTTTTCTCTACCAATAAAAGCTACTGTTTTAGGCCGACGATCGCGTACAAGCCCTTAAAGCGCGCCGCGACTTCGCCGTTGACAATCACCTCTGAGCACAGCTCGATCTTGGCGCGACCGCGCTCCTCAAAGCGAGTAAAAAATCCCTGCCAATCGGCGTCCTCTGCGGGCAGCGAGCGCGCAACAATATCGCTGGGCACCGGCAGTAAGTATTCGATCTCCGCTTTGGCCACCACAATATCCGGGTCGAGGCCGCGCTCAACACAATGTAGATACACGCTACCCCAGCAAGCCATCACTGCCACCACATAGATGCTGCCACCAAAGGCGGTTTGCTTATCGTTAATACTCGGCCCCAGCGGGGCGGTCAGCGTTAATGCGCCATCGGAATAGTCGCTAACAGAAAGCCGCATATGGCGCGCCGTGGGTAAGTGTTCGGCGATAAATTCACTCAGGCGGTGAGCGATAGGCTGCGACATGATTACGCGTCCTCAAACAGCAGGTTTATTAGTTTTTGCGCCGCTAAAAATGGCGTGGTCTGTCCGTCGGTCACCTTTCTATTCAGTTCCGGCAGCAGCGCTTTAACAGACGGGTTTTCCTTGAGCTTAATATCCAGCATCTCGTGCAACAGTTTGTTCATCCACTCCTTGGCCTGGCGGGCACGCTTGTCGGCAAGCGCTCCGTTTTTTGTGGCGTCGACCTGGAAGTCGCTGATCATGCCCCACACCGCTTCGATATTCTCGTTCTTGATCGCCGAGCAGGTCATTACCTGTGGCGTCCAGAAGCTGCTGTGACGGAGCAAATGCAGCGCACTTTGGTAATGACGGCGGGTTTGCGTTGCGAGGTTAATACTCTCTCCGTCGGCCTTGTTAATCACCAATGCATCGGCCAGCTCCATAATGCCTTTTTTGATGCCCTGCAGTTCATCACCGGCATTGGGCAGCATAAGCACCATAAAAAAGTCGACCATACTGGCCACTTCGTATTCCGACTGTCCGACACCCACGGTTTCGACCAAAATAACGTCGTAGCCAGCCGCCTCGCACAGCAACATGGTTTCGCGGGTTTTTAGCGCTACGCCACCCAGTGAGCCCTCGGAAGGCGACGGTCGAATGAAAGCGTCGCTGCTGCGCGACAACATTTCCATGCGGGTTTTATCACCCAGAATTGAGCCGCCCGCAATGGGCGAGCTCGGGTCGACCGCCAATACCGCGACACGCTTGCCCTGGCTGACCAAATACAGGCCGAACGCCTCGATGAACGTGGACTTGCCGACGCCGGGAATGCCGGTGATACCGATACGAATGCTGTTGCCGGTTTGCGGCAGCACCGCCTCTAAGAGCTCCTGCGCCTGCGCGCGGTGCTCGACTTTTTTGCTCTCTACCAAGGTGATGGCTTTGGCCAGTGCGCGTGAATTGCCCTTGGTTAACGCTTCTATATCAATAGTCATAATCCCTGCCAATATAAAAACGGGAGGCCGGACCATCAGCAACGCTGAGCTCCGCCTCCCGCCTGCCGTTCTCTATGCGTGATTAGCCTTTGTAGGCCTCATTGATCGCATCGAGTACATCACGTGCCGCCAAGGGAATCTTGGTACCGGGACCAAAAATACCTTTTACGCCAGCGTTATACAGGAAGTCGTAGTCAGGACGGGGAATAACGCCACCGGCGACAACAATAATGTCATCGGCGCCCGCCTTTTTCAGCTCGTCAATTAACTGGGGAACCAGCGTTTTGTGGCCGGCAGCCTGGGAAGAAACACCGACCACGTGCACGTCGTTTTCGACGGCCTGCTTAGCTACTTCTTCAGGTGTTGAGAACATCGGCGAAAGGTCGATATCAAACCCGACATCAGCAAAGGCCGTGGCGATCACTTTCGCGCCGCGGTCGTGACCATCCTGACCCATTTTGCAGACAAGCATACGTGGGCGACGACCGTGTTTTTCAACAAACTGCTCGATGTCGCTGCTGATACCCTGCCAGTTCTCGTCGTCCTGATAGGCACTACCGTAGACACCTGAAACCGTTTGCGCCTGAGCATTAAAGCGACCGAATTCACGTTCCATAGCAAAGCTGATCTCCCCAACTGTTGCACGCAGACGCGTTGCCTTCACGGCCAGATCCAGCAGGTTGCCTTCGCCGCTGCAGGCACATTGATAGATGGCTTCCAGCGCATCTTCAACGGCTTTTTCATCGCGCTCAGCGCGAATACGAGCCAATGCATCGACCTGCGATTGGCGCACTTTTTCATTGTCGATGTCCAGTACCTCAACATCGTCTTCTTCAGACAAGGTGTACTTGTTCACCCCGACAATCACGTCTTCACCGCGGTCAATGCGCGCCTGTTTCTTCGCCGCCGACTCTTCGATGCGCAACTTCGGCATGCCGGTTTCAATGGCCTTGGCCATACCGCCCTTTTCTTCAACTTCTGCAATCAGTTGGCGAGCGCGGTCGGCAATATCTTTGGTCAGCGACTCCATCATGTACGAGCCACCCCAGGGATCGGCCACCTTGGTGATGCCAGTTTCTTCCTGGATGATCAGCTGAGTATTGCGCGCGATGCGTGATGAGAATTGCGTCGGCAAGGCGATCGCTTCATCCAGTGCATTGGTGTGCAACGATTGTGTGCCACCGAATACTGCCGCCATCGCTTCGATGGTGGTGCGAACGATGTTGTTGTACGGATCCTGCTCGGTGAGCGACCAGCCCGAGGTCTGGCTGTGCGTTCTGAGCATCTTAGAGCGCGGGTTCTTCGGCTCGAATTCAGAGACGATTTCTGCCCATAGCAGACGCGCGGCACGCATTTTGGCAATTTCCATGTAGAAATTCATGCCAATGCCCCAGAAGAAGGACAGGCGGCCGGCAAACTTATCGATGTCCAGGCCAGCGGCGATCGCGGTGCGGATGTACTCTTTACCATCTGCCAGGGTGTAGGCCAGCTCCAGCGCGGCATCAGCACCGGCTTCCTGGATATGGTAGCCAGAAATGGAGATGGTATTAAACTTCGGCATGTTTTCCGAAGCATAGGCAATAATATCGCCGATGATCTTCATTGAGGGCGCGGGCGGGTAAATATAGGTGTTGCGCACCATGAACTCTTTCAGAATGTCGTTCTGAATGGTGCCTGACAACATATCCTGACCAACGCCCTGCTCTTCGGCCGCCACAATGTAGCCCGCCAGCACGGGTAGTACCGCACCGTTCATCGTCATCGATACAGAGACTTTGTCCAGTGGAATACCGTCGAACAGCACTTTCATGTCTTCGACAGAATCGATTGCAACACCGGCTTTACCTACGTCGCCGGTCACACGGGGGTGATCCGAGTCGTAACCGCGGTGGGTAGCCAGGTCAAAGGCGACAGATACGCCCTGACCGCCGGCTGCCAGTGCTTTGCGGTAGAAAGCGTTAGATTCTTCAGCCGTTGAAAAGCCCGCATACTGACGTATTGTCCAGGGACGGCCGGCGTACATGGTTGGCTGTGGCCCGCGGATAAAGGGCTCAACGCCTGGGAAGGTATTGGTATACGGCAGATCAGCAGTATCTTCTGCAGTGTACAGCGGTTTTACATCAATACCCTCTGGGGTATTCCAAACCAAGTCATCCAATGACTTGTTGCTGCGTTCAAGCGATTTATTGGCAATGTTCTGCCATTCGTCCAACGAAATCTCTGGGGCTTTGTAATCGGCCATATACGAGTACCTGTCGTGTGTCAGTGCCACGCTGCTTCTGTGAGTAGCTATGGCGACTAGGAGTGATTAGTGGTCGGCAGCGGGCTGATTGATTTCAATCAGGACGCCGTCGCAAGACTTGGGGTGGATAAAGATAACTTGGCAGCCATGCGCACCGGGTGACGGCGCATCTGACAAAAACTGGTAGCCCTTCTCTTTCAAACGCGCGACATCGGCCTCGATGTCATCGCTGCGAAAGCACAGGTGGTGGATGCCGCCTGGCTTTTTCTCCAGGTACTTGGCGATAGGGCCTTCACCATTAAGCGGGTGAACGAGCTCAATACTGGTTGGGGGAAGTGGGAAAAACGCCGTCGAGGTCTTCGCGCTTTCAACATCTTCAGTGCCTTCAAAAGGCAAACCAAAGTCTTCCATGAAACGTTTGATGGCCTTTTCCAAATCCGGCACAGCGATGGCGATATGGTCTAGTGCAGTGATCATAAATACTCCGAATACGTCAGGGCAAACCGGCGCGGGGCTTAGCTGCCCCACACCGGTCGCCGTCGATTAGACGAGCTTAAGCAATGTGTTTAAGAAAACCATCGGTCGCAGCGCGACGCTCGGCAGCAATCTGCTCAGGGGTTACCACTTCGATCTTCTCGTCGGGGTTCACTTTGAACAGGGGTTGCCCCTTCTTAATAATCACACCATCGCCGTCGATCAACACCTTCTCGATGGTACCCGAGAACGGTGCAACGACTTTGTTGAACATTTTCATTACTTCAACAATGTAGAGCGTGTCGCCGGCTTCGAAGTGATCACCTTCGTTGACGAATACGTCCATACCCGGCGCTTCGCGCGGGTAGAACATGCCGCCGCTGGCAGCGAGGATTTCGTCTGACTTGGCCACCGGCGGTGGTACCAGCACCTTCGCCATGCGCTTTTGCAGTGCGTCATCGGTGAGACGCTCGGGAATATCAATGCTCAAGTCCGGCTGTACTGCCAAGTCAAAGAACCCGGTGGTTGAGGCAATGTGCGCAAGAATGGCTAATAGCTCCGTTCCCGCCATGTAACCGGCGTGAGCGCTGCGTACTGATGCCCATTCTTCGCTGCTAATACCCTGTGGCGCATCACCCGCGATAGCTTGCTCAATGGCGGTGAAGTCCTGTGTCGCCAACTTCTCTTCCAAGGCCTTGTAGAAGCTAACAGCGTCACTGAGGATCTCTGCATCGTGATCCCAGATCATGTAACGCGCGGGCTTGCCCGTTTCATAATCCATGTTCAAGTAGTGATACAGACGATCGAGCAGAAGAATTGGGTTTTCCAGCCACTGCACGCCGTTGTCGGTCATTTGCAGCGCTTTCTTGTTGATGCTCAGCCAGCCCGACATGTAGTGAGGCTCTGCGAACAGGCGCTCCAGCGGGCGTGTAAACAGCAGCTTTTTGGCATCGAGCACAGCCGCCCACTCCGCGGCCTGATCGCTGTTCTCGTCCAGATAACGCTGGCGAATTTCACCGTAGGCGTAATCCAGGTCGAGCTGATTCGCTTGCTCCTTGAGCAAACCAACCAGGGTCAGATACGGCACGATGAACCGGGTGCTTGGGCGAGCATTGATGCCGTTGCCGATAAACCAATGCACCAAGCCGTAGTGGAACTCCAGGTTGGTCGCCAGATCCTTGCCGCGCAGCTCAGTGCGACGCAGAATCTCCGCCAGGCGCTGGTAGCTGTCCATCCGGGTTTCACCGGTGGTGAGCAGCAGTGCAATGTTTGAGTCGTACGCACCAGCGAGGTGGTACTTCATAAACACGTCGGTATCCGGGTTGTGGGTGGAAATACCCTGGTCATCGCGAATCTCACCGGGAATCGCGTTTGACCAGTTTTCGATAATGCCGCCCGCGTGGGGTTGAAGCGCTTGGTTGGTCGCGTTCATACGCGCTTCCACCGAGGTTTTTTCACGCACAATGCGCTCTGGCTTGGGCAGGCGCTTACCGTGACGGGCCAACAGCGCCATCACTTCGACCAAGCTTTCAACAATGAAGAAGTCGCTGGGGTCGTCCGGGTTGGTGAACTTAAGCTTGTAGCACAGCTCAGTAACACGGTGCTCAACCTGAATACGCGTATTCATCTCCATGAAATAGTGCGCTTCACCGTCGACGATACACTCAAAGGTGCCGACAGAGTCGAGTTTTACCGCTTGGCCGAAGATGGCGCCCTCTTCTTCCATTTTTTGAAGAATGACCAGATCTTTCTTCAGTTGAGCCAGCTCGCCCTCTTTGCCCTCGGCTTCAGCGACGGCGATGGCGGCAACCAGCTCTTCCTCGGTCACCGACACCTCGAGCAACTTTTGCTCGTGCATCTGCAATGAGCAGTCGCGACCACCCATCGTCATGCACCACTCACCGTTACCCACCACCTGGATTTCCTGGTGGCGAGTGGTATCGATGTTCATTTCAATCAATACGTTTTTGTTGTCGCCAACACCGTTGGTTTTCAGCTCAATCAAGCACTCGAGCACCAATGAGGGGACATTTTCAGCCGCTTTTTCAACCTTTTCTTCGAGGCTGGCGCCTTCGTAAGAATTGGCCGATTGCAGGATACGCTGACCTTTACCACCGCCACCGGCAATGGCTTTCAGGCGGAAGCGGTTGTTGGGCTTTTCAGCCAACATGCGCTTGGCTTCAACCTGCAGGGCTGCGCCGATGTCGGCGGCATCGATAATATCGATACCCGCTTCATAGGACGCCGCGAGCAACGCCAGGGCTTTTTCTTCATCGTCTTTGCAGCTAGCGAAGTCGACATTGAGATTATTGTCTTTTGCGCAGGCTTCGAGGCCATCTTTGCCGTATTTGGCAAACAGCGCCAGACTAGTGGCGTTATTCACACCCGGCGTAACCGATACACCAGTCTCCAGCGCGGTGCGCTTAGCCTGGTCCTTCATACCCGCCGATTTCTGCGTGAATGAACAAGGGCCAATGAAGTTCAGGCCGGCCTTCTCCATCGCTTCGACCATGTCGGCATCTTCCGACATAAAGCCATAGCCCGCGAAGATGGCGTTGTAGCCATTGTCGTGGGCAATGCGAATGATCTGCTGGATGCGCTTGTTGCGTTCTTCTTTGGTGGCACCGGTGTAATCCGGCACACGGTGCACACGATCGGGGTCGGTCAGTGTGCGCAGTTCTGGCGCCAGGGCATTGGTATAGGTGATCGAGTCTTTCTCGGACAGCAAAATGCCGTAGCCGTTAATGCCCATTTCGTCGAAAACATCCATCGCTTCTTTACGGATGGGGCCGCGACAAATAATCAATGGTTTCAAGTCTTTACAAGAAAAACTTCTCACCCATTCTGAGTTAGATTTAGCCAGCTGACGGTCTTTGTGGATCAGCGGGTTGTTCAGGTAGTAATTATTGCTTGTCTGCACGTTGATAACCTCTTAAGCGAATCGTCTAGTAGTTGTTGTCGAGCAAGGCTGCTTAGTGGAACTCGCGCTGAGGGCCGGACATCGGCTCAGGCGTGTACGCTTTCAAGTGCAGCTCCAATTGCTCGCCCAGGACTTTTCGCAGGTCCGCAGGCATGACGATCTGGGAAATCGATCCCAGGCTCAGTGCTTCGTTGGGGTTCATCAGTTCTTTTTCGTAGCGTTGGGTTAACAGCGCTTCTTCTTGCTTTTGCCACTCGGCAACTGCCGCTTCAGCTTGGCTGCGCGCCTCGCCCTCGGCCATGCCAGCGGCAATATTCTGCTGGGTTGCCTCGGCGATGCGAGACTTGATTGAACCACGGATTTTGCGCACTTCATCCTTATAAACGTACTCAACCCCGGCAGGCCCCATTACGGCCAGGCGAGTGGTTGGCAACGCGCAGACGAAATCCGCACCCGTTGGATAGTTGTTGAAGGAGGCGTATGCGCCGCCGAAGGCGTTGCGCACAATCATCAGGAAGCGCGGTGTGCGCAGGTCGATAATCGCGTCGAGCATGGCGCGTCCGGCTTGAACAATACCACCCGTTTCCTGGTCGCGACCGGGCAGGAAGCCGGTGGTGTCTTCCATAAAGATCACCGGAATGTTGTAGACATTACAGAAGCGGATGAAACGCGCGTTTTTGTAGGCGGCGTCTATATCGATCTGACCCGATGACACGGCTGAGTTGTTGGCGACAAAGCCGACAACATTCCCGCCGATACGGCCGAGCGCACAAATGGTGTTACGAGCGCGCTCTGGCTGAATTTCAAAATAGTCGCCGTGATCGCACATCTGTTGAATGATAATGCTGATATCAAAGGGCGTGTTGAAACCGGTTGGGCTGTTAAAGGCCTTCTTCAGCAGCAGGTCGATATCCCAGGTTTTGCGATTCAGTGGGTCAGACGTTGGCTGGAAGGGAGGCTTAGACGATGCGTTGTCTGGCAGGTAGTTCAGCAGCTCTTTAACTTTGCGCAGCGCTGCAACTTCATCGGGCACAACAAAGTCTGTAACGCCAGACTGGCTGTGAACACTGGGGCCACCGAGTTCATCGGCGGTTACGTCTTCACCCAGTACCGACTTAACAACACCTGGGCCAGTCAGGCCAAAGAAGGTGTCGTTGGGCTGAATAACAAATGAGCCCTGACGCGGCAGATAAGCACCGCCACCGGCGTTATAGCCGAACATGCACATAATCGAAGGCACCACACCGTTGATCTTACGCAGTGCCGTAAAGGCCTCGGCATAACCGTCAAGGCCGCCGACACCCGCGGGAATGTACGCCCCCGCAGAGTCGTTCATGCCGACCAGGGGAATACCCAGTTTACCGGCTAGCTGGAAAAGATTGGCCAGCTTGGTGCCGTTGGTGGCATCCATGGAACCCGCGCGAACGGTGAAGTCGTGGCCGTACATCGCGACATCGCGACCGTTAACCTTAACAATGGCGGTTACCAGTGAGGCTCCATCGAGGTTTTTACCCCAGTTTTGGTAGAGCACCTTTGGCTCACTGCCATCGTCCGCAAGCACCTGGATACGTTCCCAGATAGTCATGCGTTTCTTTTCGTGTTGCTTTTGAACGCCTTTAATTCCCGCAGCCTTCATTGGGCGCTGCTGCAAGTCGTAACCTGCTTGAAGCGCAGCTTCATAGAGGCCCGGATCGTAGTCAATTTGACCGGGCACAGTGAATTCCAGCTCGGATTTCTGCGCGAATGGATTATTCAGCGAGGGAGTCAATTGCTCTTTTTTACTCATGCCTGTCAGTCCCAGATGCAATATTGTTTTGTTTCCGCACCCGCATACAGGCTGAAGTAATCCACAGCCACTGAATTTCAGGCTGCCTAGATTCCTGCCAACTGGCATGTGAGCGACGGATGATTGAGAACGTGCCGTTCTAGGTGTCATTCCAACGACGGCTTATTTGATTCTCAAAGCGGCGGCTAACATTACTTTAGGGCGGTGGCGCTGTCAATCTGATATGGGTGACCATACCGATCACTATCGGTGACAAAATGCTAGATTTTTCATAGGCCTAGCACGTACAATCGGTCTTTGCCAACCCGCTTTCAAGAGCACTATCGCCGCAGCAATGCCCAACCTCCAACGCCGTCCTTTAGCCTATTTTGCAGACAGCAGCCGCTACTTCGAGGCTGTGGCGTCGGCGCCGAATCCAGTGTTTATCGATTCGGGAAAGCCCCATAGCGACCGCGGCCGCTACAGCATCATTAGTGCCGATCCCACCACTATAATCAGCATTGCGCCACGTGATAACACGACTATCGGTGTATTGCTTTCACAGGCGGAGGCCGCTATAGAGCAAGCCGTTGCCGGCATGCACAGCGCCGACGATTTGCCCTTCTGCGGCGGGGCGATTGGCTGTATCAACTATGAGCTTGGCGAGGCCAGGGATATACACCTCTCCCCCTCAGCTGAACTGCCGCTGCTGCACGTTGGCATTTACGACTGGGCAATTATTGTCGACCACCACACGCAGTGCGCAGAGCTGGTGTTACAGCCTGACTGCCAAAGCAAGATAGCGCGCCAGCTGTCGTCATCGGCCCTCGAGCACGCCGTCAACGACGCCACATTTATGCTAACTGCGCCATTTCATAGCCATCTGGACTGGCCGGACTACGCTCGCTGCTTCGAGGCGATTCAGCGCTATATCCTCGACGGTGATTGCTACCAGATCAATCTCACTCGCCAGTTTAGCGCGCCCTACTCAGGCTCCCCGTGGCAGGCGTATAAACGCATGAGAAAGGTCGCCGCAGCGCCCTTCTCCGCCTATCTCGATTTAGGGGAATGCCAGCTGTTATCCCTTTCCCCCGAGCGTTTTATTGAAATCGATAAGGGCAGCATGCTAACCCAGCCCATCAAAGGGACCGCGCCACGATCCCCTGACCCGGTAACGGACAAGGCGAATGCCGAGGCCCTGGAGGCCAGCGAAAAAAATCGCGCGGAAAATGTGATGATCGTTGACCTGCTACGCAATGATCTGGGTAAAAACAGCACAGCGGGCAGTGTGCAGGTCGAGCGTTTGCTTGAGCTGCAAAGCTTTAACACGGTTCATCACTTGGTAAGCACCATTCGCAGTACGCTAAAACCCGAGATCACCGCGCTTCGGGCGCTATTGGATTGCTTTCCGGGTGGCTCCATCACCGGCGCGCCAAAACGACGGGCGATGGAGATTATCGCCGAGCTTGAACCAAACCGACGATCGCTGTACTGCGGAAGCGTGTTCTATTTGTCGGCAAGTGGGCGGCTGGACAGCTCGATTACCATTCGAAGCTTTGTTTGCCACAACGGGCAGATTCGCGGCTGGGCCGGCGGCGGCATTGTTGCCGATTCTAAGGCAAAGATGGAATTTGTCGAAACGGAAGAGAAGCTCGGCAAGCTCATGGCGGTGCTTGCCGAGCCTGAGTAGCGCTCGTTACAAGCTAAGGTTGCGGTTAGAGGCCTTCAAAAACTCCAACTTCAGCGCTTCATAGTCGTGCACCGCTGGAAATTGAGGGAACTCTTCGATCACATTGCTCGGTGCTTTGAACAAAATACCGGCGTCTGCTTCTGCGAGCATGGTGGTGTCATTGTATGAATCACCAGCAGCGATAATGCGGTAATACAGGGTTTTCAGCGCCAATACCGACTGGCGTTTAGGGTTTACTTGGCGAATTTTATAGTCGACCACCTTTCCGACATTGTCGGTTTCCAGCTTGTGACACAGCAGGGTTGGCCAGCCGAGCTGGGCCATCAATGGCGCAGCAAACTCGTAAAAGGTATCGGAGAGGATCACCACCTGAAAGCGTGCCCGCAGCCAATCCAAAAACTCGCGCGCACCTTCCATCGGCCGCATATCGGCAATCACCGCTTGAATATCGGGCAGGCCAAGGCCGTTTTCGTCTAACAAACGAAGACGTTGCTGCATCAGCACATCGTAGTCGGGAATATCGCGGGTCGTCGCTTTTAGCGCCTCAATACCCGTGCGTTCGGCGAAGTCGATCCAGATTTCCGGAATCAGTACACCTTCCAGGTCCAGGCATGCGATTTCCACGGCGAAAGTCTCCTCAAGTAAAAAAAGGCGGTCAATCTAACGGCTTGCCCCGCTAAAAGCAACGCCTCAGGTCAACACCGGAGCGATCTCGCTAAAGGGTGGGCAACTCGATAGGCGCAAACAGCGCTTCCAGGTCAGCTTTGCTGTGGCATTGGTAGGCCTGGTCAACGAGCTCCGGCGTCAGATGCGGAGCAAATAATTCGACAAAGTCGTACATAAATTTGCGCATATACGTGCCGCGGCGGAAGCCCACTTTGGTAACGCTGGCTTCGAAAAGGTGGCTGGCATCGAGGGCAACCAGGTCGCTATCAACCTCGGGGTCGTAAGCCATTTGCGCGACAATACCAATGCCCAGGCCAAGTCTGACATAGGTTTTGATAACGTCGGCATCGGTGGCCGTGAACACGACTTTAGGCTCCAAGCCGCGCTGTAAAAACGCATCGTCTAATTTTGAGCGACCAGTGAAACCAAATACGTAAGTGACGATAGGATGGGCAGCAACATCCTCCACAGACAGCTTGGAGACGCTGGCTAAAGGATGATCTCGCGGCACCAGTATCGCCCGGTTCCAGCGATAGCACGGCATCATTATCAGGTCGCTAAACAGCTCCAGGGCCTCCGTGGCGATGGCGAAGTCCACACCGAAATTCGCCGCCAGCTCCGATATTTGCATGGGCGTTCCCTGGTGCATGTGCAGGGACACATCGGGATAGCGCTCGATAAAGGTTTTGATCACCGGCGGCAATGCGTAGCGCGCCTGCGTGTGCGTGGTGGCGATAGACAGGCTGCCTTTGTTCGGGTTTTTAAACTCCTGAGCGATGCTTTTGATGCCCTCAGCCTTGTGCAGTATTTCTCCGGCTTCTTTTAATATTGCCTCGCCCGCCGGCGTTACCCGTGTCAGATGTTTGCCATTGCGCGCGAAGATTTCCACGCCCAGCTCATCCTCTAGCATGCGAATTTGCTTACTGATCCCTGGTTGGGAGGTAAACAAGCTCTGCGCCGTTGCGGATACGTTCATCTCGTGATGGGCCACTTCCCAGATGTAGCGTAACTGCTGAAGTTTCATTGATTATTGTCTCCAAATACAACGGCTAAGCCTGTGGGGCGTTAGCAATACCGTGCGGGACATGCCCGGCTGGCACATGTTCACTGGCTGATTCACAGTGACTTTGCTGATCGTCGAAAAATACATCCGCACCATAGGCTTTCAAGAACTCGCCCTTTTCAAGGCCACCCAAAAATAGTGACTCATCGATCCGGATATTCCACTCGCGCAGTGTACGTATCACGCGCTTGTGCGCCGGTGCCGACCGGGCGGTCACCAAGGCAGTTCGAATTGGCGGCGCGTCCGATGGGAATTCTCGCTGTAAGGTATTTAGTGCTGACAGGAAGGGTTTAAAGGGGCCGCCACTCAGCGGGCGGTCCGCCGCCTCCACTTCACTGGCTGTAAAGGCCTCCAGCCCCTGCTGTTTGTATATCTGTTCTGCCTCATCGGAAAACAGCACTGCATCACCGTCGAAAGCAAAACGCAGTTCGCGCTGCGTTGACTGCTCAGACTTTTTACTGCGTGGTAACAAGGTCGCTGCAGCAACGCCGTTTTCAAGTGCTCGACGCACGTCTTCGGCATGGGTGGATAAAAACAGGTGGCAGCCAAACGCCGACACGTAATTGTAGGGACTCGCCCCACCACTAAAGGCGGCACGGCGTATGTTCAAACCGTAGTGCTCGATAGAGTTAAATATCCGCAGGCCGGTATCCGCGGAATTGCGAGACAATAAAATAACCTCAACGCGCGGTTCTTTCAGCAAGTCGTTAAGTTTGAGTAAGCGTTCAACAATATTGAAGGCCTCGCCTTTATCGAGCACCTCATCTTCGCGATCGATTTGATATTGTTGATACGCGTCCAGCCCCTGCGTTTCAAACACCTGATGACTGTCATCCAAGTTAAACAGCGCCCGTGATGAAATCGCAACGACTAACTTGTCTTCAAATCCCTTGGGCATGAATGTCCCTCAATACGTAGCGCCTCCACTATACAAGATGGCGAAGTGCAGACAAGAGCCGAAGCTAGAATTGCAAACGCTGCCAGTTCATCGAGCGCGGCTTGCTGCCCTGACGAATCAAGGCGATATCGTCGATTAACGCCTGGGAAAATACAGCCGCTATCGATGTGGCGGCGATGCCCTCGCTACTGACATTCGCCGACAATACCCCAACCGCTTTCATTCCCTCGCGCAGCATGGCGCCACTTTGGCCCGGCTGATTCAAGCAGTCGAGCCCGACAAGAGCAAGGTCACCACCAACCTCACTGCGCGGACTCGTCTGACAGCGACTCAACCACAAACCGCCAGAGGACGACGCGCTTGGGTAGGAAACCATCTCTACGGTGGCATCATTTGCAGACAGCGCTGCCAATGGCGCGCCGATAAAGTGCCCGGTAATCGGCAAGGCAAGCTGTACGAGTGCTACGTCACTACCTGCATAGGCAGCGAGGTCGCCAGCAAGCAATTGTGCATGCTTGTGATCCAAGGTCCACGCCGCCACCGCCGGGATTCCCGGGTTTTGCGCGCCACCGCGCGCCGGGTAGAACGCCACCGAATGCGCTCTGCGTGCAGGCGAGCGCGGTTCAAACAAGCAGTGCGCTGCCGTTATCAGCCAGCGCCGTGTTAGTGCCGTGGCAGTACACCAGGCGTCCCCCTTGCGGTACTGGCTGTATAAGCGCCCCACTTGCCATTGCTGGACGCCAGCCTGTGGCCAAACACGGACTCTTCTGGCCTGCGCGTTAATAAAAAACACCGCACCACTGCTCTGCTCGCGTTGCGGCGTTGCGGCGCTAAACACCAGTTCAGGTCTGCCCTGCTCCCCCGCTAGCAGGTAATAGCCCGGATGCACAGGCAACGCGAGGCCGCGGCGACCGTCAATGGACACCCTTGGCAGAAACTCAGCAAGTCGATTGCTTAGCGCCAGGGCTTTATCCCGATAAATCATCGGCTGTCGATGGAATTCCCGGCGCAGGCGGCGCACCGCAGCCGACACGCTGAAATCTTGCGACGCCCCTAACAAAACATGGGCGACTCTTAAGAGGCGCAGTTGATCGCGGGCCGCCACCGAGGTCGCCAGCGCAGCATAATTCGCAGACTTAGCAACGGCCTGTTGCGTTGCGGGCCCACTGAAAAAAGTCGCCCATGCAAAATCTGCCGCCAGAGTCGGGCAGCGCTCGATAAGGCGACGTTGTGCCTGCATCGCCTGCCAAGCCGACACACTGATATAAAGCGCATCGTCGGCGTCTGCAGGTGAATAGCGCGGCGGGCATTGATTGTCGGACCACGCCGGAGAAACACCGAACAGAAACACTGTCAGGGTAAACCAGAGGGCGGTAGAATTACGCGGGACGCGACAGCGATAATCTCTCAACAGGCTTCGGAGCGGCAACATATCTTGCATAATACAACCTGGTTGGAATTTGATGCAGCGGCACTGCGCCACAATCTCGCTGTTGTGAAACAGTTAGCGCCGGGCGGCGCAATCTTAGCCATGCTCAAGGCCAATGGCTACGGTCACGGCGCGAATTGGGTTGCCGACACCCTGGGTGAACGCGCTCAGGGCTTTGGCTTGGCGCGCCTGTGTGAAGCACTGGCACTGCGCGAACACGCGCCGTCCAAACGTTTGCTTCTGCTCGGCACCCTCGTTGATGACAACACGCTTAAACACTGCGCCAAGGCGCGCCTGGACTTGGTTATTCATCGCCTCGAGGATGCACAACGGCTTGTCGGCACTCGCTTAACTACCCCCCTGTCAATTTGGCTTAAGCGGAATGTCGGCATGAACCGTTTGGGCATGAACCATGAGGATTTTGTGGCCGCGCAGCAGCTTCTCGTCGGTAGCAAAAATGTGAAAGAAGTGATTCATATGAGCCACTTTAGTGATGCCGATACACCTCGGGCGGAAGTCACCGAAGAACAGGCTGAGCGTCTGTTCAGCAGCAGTCGAGCACTGGGCACATTCCCTTTAAGCCTGGCTAATTCCGCCGCGATTATTGCCCACCCGCACACCCATGCACAGTGGCAGCGGCCAGGCATTATGCTCTACGGCGACGACCCCACGGGGACATTAACGGGCAATAAAGCGCTGCGCCCAGTGATGCACTTCAAGAGCCGGATTGTCGCGCTTAAAACCGTTCACGCGGGCGACGGCGTCGGTTACGGGCGGCGTTGGCAGGCCAGCGAACAACGCCTCATCGCCACTATTGGTGCTGGCTATGCCGATGGCTACCCGCGCCACGCCACTGACGGTACACCGCTAATGGTGAATGGTCAGCGCGCCTCGTTGGCCGGGCGTGTTTCCATGGACTTACTCACCGCCGACGTCACTGACGTCGACCACGTTAAGGTTGGCGACGAAGTCACCCTTTGGGGCCAGGGCGTGAGTGCCGCGGAGGTCGCCGAGCGCTGCGGCACCATCAGCTATGAGCTGTTCACTCAGGTATCATCACGGGTTGAGCGCTACTATGACTAAACGCACCGCTGGCAACGTTCACCGCCTGCGCAGCGGCGCAAGCAATGGCCTCTACGCCCTATTAACCTTGGTGCTTGCCGCCGGCCTTGCATGGCTGCTATCAGCGCAGCTCAACTACTTTTACGGCTTTTTTCACGACCATATCGGCATCGCTGAAACCATCGCGGAATACGGCCCCCAAAATCGCTTTAAGGATGGCTTTGAAACAACTGACCGAGCACAGCGCATCACGCTCTTTGCGGAGATTGTTCGCGCCGTGCACAGCGATGGTGAAGGCCTTAAGGAGATAAGCTATCGCGCCGCGGGGCGAACCCGCGCTGTCGCCCTGTTGCACGAGGCGGAAATTATCCACCTCCAAGATGTTGCGCATCTGATTAGTGCAACTCGCTTGCTCGTTATCCTTACCGCGATGGCCTGGACCGTTTGGACATTGGCAAAAATACGCCGCAAGGCGCCCTTCCCGCCTCTGACTCAGCAACTGGGTAAATTGCTTGGCGTCTCTGTGTTAATAGCTGGCCTGCTGGGCGTTTTTGGCTTTGAAGCGGTCTTCTACCAACTGCATATTTGGGTGTTTCCGGCAGAGCATCAATGGTTTTTCTATTACCAAGACTCGCTGATGTCGACCATGATGCAAGCGCCGGTGTTATTTGCCTATATTGGCGGCAGCATTGCGGCGCTCGGCGTTGCGCTGTTTTGCGCTATAACGGCGCTATTCCACCGTTATTCGCACAAAAATGCGGGGAAGTAAGTCGTCGCGTTGGCAGGATTTAAAAGGGCCAAAACGTCTCGGGTATTCGTCCCTGGCGCAGTAAAGAGGCCACATCCATACCAACCGCGACACCGGCATGAACGAAAAAGCCGCCCCAGATAGATCGCGAGCGCAGTGCCAATATACCCAGAAACAACCCAAACAGGATGGCACCCACCGCTTCAGGCCACAGCTTCGGAAAGTGGATCATCAGATAGGGAACACACATTACCCAGATTGCGTTCGCGCCGATGGCCGGACGCAAGCCTTGCAGCACAAAGCCGCGAAAGAAGAACTCCAGGCAGATAAACTGGGTGAGGTACAGAAGCTCCCAACTAATGAAGTCAAACCAGCTTCTACCCGCCTGTTTATAGAAGGGATAGTGCTGTAAAAAATCGGGCCGAAAGCTGGCCAGGTAGATGAACACAAGAATTGGACTGAGCAACAGCAGATAGCCCTGCCAGTGCCGGTGGGTGTCCCCCCAGCCCCAGCCAAAATGGCGCATGCGCTCGCCCATTACGCGGCGAATTATCAGCCACGGCAGCAGCACGTAGCCAACCACATGCCAAGTGGTCCACCACAGGTAGGACAGCAACTCACCGTAGCCACTGCGACGCAGCTCCCACCACCAATAGTTCGGTGTACGCCCCTGCACTTCACTGAGCCACTGGAGCAGGGTTTGCAGGCTAGAGGAAAACTTTAAGTAGTGGATGAGCAGCAAGCTCACGGACACACAGGCCAGCACCGCAAAAACCCGCCTGAGCGCCGCCGGGCGCGATAAACGGTAACTGTCTGCTTCGGCATCAATATCGTCGAGAAGAACGAGAATCCGCCGCGGGTTCAGGCGCTGCAATGCGCCAGATAAGCTAGCGCCTATACCGCTCATTCGCGCGCTTCCGCTGAGCCATTGCTACCCAGGCGCTCACGCGTCAACGCAAAAACCACCGGACTGAGCAGTAACAATGCCAGCAAGTTCGGCAGCGCCATCAGCGCGTTCAGGGTATCGGCCAATAGCCAGATAAAATCGAGCTCCGCCATCGCGCCGAGGGGAATTGCCGCGACCCAGGCCAGGCGAAAGGCAAAAATAGCGTGAGTGCCAAAAAAATACACCACACAGCGCTCGCCGTAGTAGGCCCAGCCCAGCATGGTGGTAAACGCAAAGACCGCCAAGCCCACGGACACAATAAAGTCACCGCCGCCGATCAAGCTGTCGAAGGCCAACGCCGACAGCGCCGCGCCACTTTCGTCGCCCTGCCATGCCCCGGACAACAGAATGACAAAGCCAGTAATGCTGCACACCAAAATGGTATCGATAAAGGTACCCAGCATGGCGATCAGGCCCTGGTTCACCGAATTGTGTGTTCTTGCGGCGGCGTGGGCAATTGGCGCACTGCCCAAGCCAGCCTCGTTGGAAAATATTCCCCGCGCCACACCAAAGCGTATCGCCGCCACCACACTCGCGCCGGCAAATCCACCAACCGCCGCCGCGCCATTAAAGGCGGCATCGATTACCAGTAAAAACAGAGCCGGAATTTCGCTGATATTCATCGCAATAATAACGAGGCCCATCGCCATATACGCCACCGCCATGACGGGCACTAGCACGCCGGCAACCGAGGCGATGCGCTTCACCCCGCCCAACACCACCAGCGCGACCGCTGTTGCCAGCACCGCGCCGGTTACCCATACCGGCAGAGAAAACGTGGCGTGAAGCGCATCGGCCACAGAGTTAGCCTGAACCGTATTGCCAATGCCAAAGCCCGCAAAGACACCGAAAAATGCAAAGGTTGCCGCCAGCCAACGCCACTTTGGCCCCAGACCATTTTTTATGTAATACATCGGGCCGCCACTGAAGTTGCCCTGCTCGTCTTGTTCGCGATAGTGCACGGCACAGACCGCCTCGGCGTACTTGGTTGCCATACCCACCAATGCTGTGCACCACATCCAAAACAGCGCACCGGGACCGCCGAGCGCGATCGCTGTGGCAACACCGGCGATATTGCCGGTGCCGATCGTTGCTGATAAGGAGGTCATTAAGGCCTGAAAGGGACTGATATCGCCGCTGTCCTGCTCGCCTTTGCGACCGCGAAATAACAGACCAAAGGCCTGGGGGATTCTGCGCAGTGGCATAAAGCCCAGCCCCAACATCAGGTAGGCCCCGGTGCCGAGAATAAGAATAAGCATGGGCCAGCCCCACACCAGACCATTGAGGCCGCCAATGACCGATGTAATTGTTTCCATAGCGCTACCTTATCGTTGTTATTGGGTCGCGGTGCATAGTCGCTGCTGGCCCGCTAATAGCAGGCCAAATAGTCATCTACCCAATGAAGTAAAATGCTGCCGATGCGGGAAGACGCCAAAAATGCCGCCGGTATGCACAAAGACGATGTCCCCATCGTCACCAAAGCGGCCGTTGTCGCGCTCTTCCAGCAACGCATGAAAGGCCTTCCCTGTGTACACAGGGTCCAGAATAAGGCCCTCGGTCGCGGCAAGGTCAGCGATGGTTTGATAAACCTTTTCGTCGGCCAACGCATAGCCCGGCCCAACGTAACCATCGATAACACTCACCTGTAAGTCGTCCAATGCGACGTCTAAGTCGTAACGGTGCTGCCAATCATGCAGGTCTTGGGCCACTTTATTTAAGAACCACGCTTCATCATCGCAGACATTCACGCCCCACACGCGGCTACCGGCCAGATAATAGTGGGCTCCAGCGGTCAAGCCAGCCTGGGTGCCGCCGGAGCCCGTTGCGCAGATAATATGGCGTGGACGAATGTCGTGGTGGCGAAAATCGTCGGCTAACTCGGCACACGCCGAGAAATAGCCCCAAACTCCCACTGCATCGGATGCTCCGGTGGGTATGATAAACGCGCGGCGCCCTCTGTCGGCGTAGTACTGCTGCCACTGCGCGAGTAACTGCGGCAGCTGAGCCTGAAATTGCTTTGCGGGATAAGCCGAAATCTGGGCGCCCGCTAATTGGTCGAGCAGTAAGTTTCCATCGGCATGCTCGGGCTTCTCGCCGCGCAGTACCAGGTGGCATTTCAAACCGAGCTGAGCGCACAGCAAGGCGGTGGCCCGACAATGGTTGGACTGTAAGCCACCACAGGTAATAATGGTGTCACAGCCCTCTTCCAACGCCTGCGCCAAACTGAATTCCAGCTTGCGTATTTTATTGCCAGACAGTGCGCAGCCCGTTAGGTCGTCGCGCTTCACCCAAATGCGTGGACCAGGACGAGCTTCCTGCAGGCGTGTCAGAGGCTGGAGCGGTGTTGGTAGATTGGCTAGGCCCAGACGTGGGGGCGTGAACTGAGTCGGGATAGTCATGTGAAACCCGCAATCGCTCGTTTATGACGTGAAATGAAAACGGGGCGCTTGATGCGCCCCGTTTACGGTATTAAATGGCTTTGAGCGTGCCCTTGGGCAGCACTGCATGCACGGCAACGCGCTGGAACTTCAGCTCTACGTTGTCCGCAACACTCAACACAACATAGTCATCGTCAAGCTTGGTGACTTTGCCGAGAATACCCGCACTGGTGACCACCTCGTCGCCTTTTGCCAGAGCGGCGACCATTGCCGCGTGCTCTTTTTGACGCTTGCGCTGAGGACGAATCGCAATGAAGTAAAAAAGGCCGAACATCAGCACCAGAAAGCCGATCTGGAACAACTCACCGCCCGGAGGGGCGCCTGCAGCGCCAGCAGTTTGTGCGTGGGCTTGAGAGATAAAAAAGCTCATCGTGTTTCCTTAAACAAAACTAAAAAAGCCGGGCGAAAGCCCTCAATTTGGGCTGCTCAGCAGATCCCGAGCGAAATATAGTACACAAGGCCCAGATTCAAAGCGAGATGTCATAGTCCATTATAAAAGGCGCATGATCGGAAAAGCGTTCTTCGCGGTATACCCAGCCATCGCGAATGCTATCGATGAGCCCGGGGGTGACCACATGGTAGTCGAGCCGCCAACCAACATTGTTGGCATAGGCCTGCCCTCGGTTTGACCACCAGGTGTATACCGCCTCGGTGTTAATCTGCCGAAAGGCGTCAACAAAACCCGCTTCGTCATAGAGCTTATCCAGCCACGCCCGCTCGTGGGGCAAAAAGCCTGAATTTTTGCGATTCGCGCGCCAGTTTTTTAGGTCAATTTCGCGGTGGCACATATTCCAGTCGCCACAAATGATCAGCTCCCTACCCTGGGCTTTTAGCTCGACAAAATGCGGGTATATCTTTTCCAGAAAATCATCTTTCTTTTGCTGCGCCGCGTCACTGCTTGAGCCGGAGGGCATGTAAAGAGAGATAACACTGAGCTTGTCGTAATCGGCTCTGACATACCGCCCCTCGCTGTCCAGCGGGTCCCAGCCCAGCTCGCAAACAAAGCGTTGTGGCGGCGTGCGACAATAAATGGCCGTGCCGCTATACCCTTTCTTGTGCGCATCATTGAAGGCCGATACATAACCCTGGGGGTGGAACAGTGGGTCACTTAGCTGGTGTTGCTGGGCCTTGGTTTCCTGAATACAAACCACATCAGCCTGCTGAGTTTCCAGCCAGGAAAAGAAACCCTTGCGAGCTGCTGCTCGAATACCGTTGGTGTTTACGGTAATTACGCGCACCACGTACCCTCCAAAAAATGGCCGAGCTTAGCAGACCCCGCCTGCCGACAAGTACTGCTGTACATTTTTTTTCACCAAATTCAATATTTTGAAGCCATATAACGTCACCCATACAGAGCATGTTGTTCCGCGTCGCTTACCCTAAAATCAGGGTCGATAACAACCGCATTGCGGCAACATAAAGACCAAACAGGAACATTCGCTATGAACGCCAGCTCCGCTGACCAACTCTTACAGATCGAGGCGATCAAACGTCTCAAATATGTTTACTTGCGCGCAGTAGATACCCACGACTGGCAATTATTGGAAAGCACGCTCAGTGAAGACTGCGTTGCCCGCTACGACGGCGGCAAGTATAGCTTCGACAACCGCAGCGAGCTCATCGCTGGCCTGCGCGGCCACATGGATAGCCCCAATGTACTAACCATGCACAATGGCCACCACCCTGAAATCGAGTTGCTCAGCGAAAGTGAGGCACGCGGAAAGTGGTACCTGCAGGACCTCGTGTTCAATAAGGAGCAAAACTGGATGCTGTTTGGCACGGCCATCTACACGGATCACTATCGCCTGGAAAATGGTGAGTGGAAAATTTGCCGAACGGAATATGAGCGGATAATGGAAACCATCAATGCGCCGATTCCATCGACCCTGAGCTTTACCCACAGTATGTTTGAAAAGAAATAGGCAACCCAGACTATGACCAATATTGCTCAAACGCTTCGCGACTGCCAAAACCAGCTCTGCGCCCCGGGCGCCCCCTATGAGATGGAAGACTGTGTGGTAAACGGGCAGCATTTCCGTCAGTTTAAGCAGGCACCATCGAGCATGCGTGAACTGCTCGATGCCGGCCGCCAGCATGGAGACGGAGAATTTCTGGTGTATGCCGAACCGGGCAAGCCGGAAGAGCGGCGCAGCTTCGCACAATTTTTTCAGCGGGTGGACGCGCTCGCCTACCAGCTTGTCCACCACTATCAACTCAAACAGGGCCAGCGTATCGCGATCGCCATGCGCAACTACCCAGAGTGGATGGAGGCCTACACAGCTATCGCGTCACTCGGTGCTATTGTGGTGCCACTGAATAGCTGGGGCAGCGCTGAAGAATTGGAGTTTGTACTGCGCGACAGCGCCGCTGACATTGTCTTCTGCGACGCTCGCCGTCTCGAGCTGCTCACACCAATGCTGGCCGATCTGCCCTGCCGCGCCATCGTTGCACGCAGCCAGGCCAGTGAACACGCCGAAAGTATGGAAGCGCTTATCGCCGGCGCAATGGGCCAAGCCATGCCGCAGCCCTGGCAATGCCAGCTGGATGACCCTGTACAAATCATGTACAGCTCTGGCACCAGTGGTAAGCCCAAGGGAGCACTTTCAAGTCATCGCAATATCATCCAGGCGATTATCAGCTTTGAGGTACAGGCCATCATGTCAGCGATGGCCAACCCGAAGGCGATCGAGGCGATGTTTGCCGGCGGCAATGCTCCCTGCTCACTGCTATCAGTGCCGCTATTTCACGTTTCCGGCTGCTATGCGGCCTTTCTGCTGAACCTTCGCGGCGGTCGCAAAATTGTGATGACCTATAAATGGGACGCCGCCGAGGCCCTGCGTTTGATTGAGCAGGAAACCGTCACGATATTCAGCGCCGCGCCCTCGATGGTGATAGACCTGCTGCAACACCCGGACTTCGACAAACGCGACACCAGTAGTTTGTTTTCTCTCGGTGGCGGTGGCAGTGCCTGCCCTCCAACGTTTAAACGCGTGATTGACGAGCGTTTTGAACAAGCCTACGTGGGCACTGGCTACGGCATGACGGAAAGCAACGCGATCTGCTCCAGCTGCACCGGCGCTGCCTACGAAGAAAAACCCGGCGCCGCTGGAACATTGTCCCCCCTGGTCGACTTTAAAACCTGCGACGAGGAAGGCCGCGACCTCCCGCCGGGGGAAAAGGGGGAAATCTGGCTGCGCTCAGTGTGCAATATCCAGTCTTACTGGCATCGTCCTGAAGCAACCGCTAGCCAGTTTAAAGATGGCTGGATGGCCACCGGCGATATCGGATTCCTAGACGAAGACGGCTTCGTTCATCTCGCAGACCGCGCCAAAGACTTGATTATTCGCGGCGGGGAAAATATCTATCCAGCGGAAATTGAGACACTGCTAAGCCGCCACCCAGCGGTTCTTGAATCCGCAGTTATCGGCTTGCCGGATGAGCGTATGGGGGAATCGGTAGCCGCCCTGGTCAGGCTGAATGACGGCGAAACGCTCACCGAAGATGCCCTGCTATCCTTTTTACGCGAGCAATTGGCCGGCTTTAAAGTGCCCTCGGCGCTGCACTTCGTAGCACAGCCCCTGCCCCGCAATGCCGCAGGCAAGCTGCTGAAAAAGCAAATTAAGGAGGAGTACGCTACACTGGCGAAGGTTTAAGTTCTCACGCCCGGCTAACGGCCGGGCCACCCTTCGGAGCGCTAATGAAATTTTTCTCCGAGCGCCGGGCGCGCAAGATTCTTGAAGACGGGGCCGACGATGCCCAGCAAGAACAGCTGGAAGCCACCCTGAAAAACCGGCGGCGCATTCTCGACAAAGTCCTCACTAACGCTTCACTTGCCCCTTACCTGGAACAAGTGAAAACCCTGTTTCAACTTGTGCAAGACTATGCTCGGGGCAATTATCGGGAAATACCCTGGTGGTCCATCGGCGCTGTCATTACAGCCCTTGGTTATATTTTAATGCCATTGGACAGCATCCCGGACTTCATTCCTGTAGCGGGCTATCTGGATGACGCCGTGGTGTTAAAACTGTGTTTAGACATGATCGCACGGGACCTTCAGCAGTACCGTCTGAGTAAAGATGAGGCCGAGCAACAGGGCGAAATAAGCAACGAAGACACCGATTAATCGTCAGGCAGGTCACCGGCGAGAATGAAATTGAGGTCAGCGGGCGGTGGTTCGTCATTGAGCACGCTCTGGCAATAACGCACTGCCTCCTCCACGGTATCGCAGGCGACATAGGACATCCCCGAGTCGGCGTAGGAAAAGTCCAGCGCTTTTAAGTCAACCGAGTTGCAGCCGACATAAACCTGGTCAACACAGCCTTGTAACTGGCACCAGAGCGACAACTTCGGCTGCGCCGCGGTGACTTCCGGGGTATGAAGGTCGTAGTCGCGATAATCCACCACTCGACACCACGGCTGCTTGTCATAGCGGGCAACCACGCGCTCCAATTCTTGGAAATACGCCATGGCGCCCTCTATATTCCAGGCCCCGCGCAAGGTGGCAATAACGATATTGCCCTGAGTTTCTACGGAAAAAGAACCGTGTGCGTCGCTGCTCATCGGCATCTCCTGTGACGTTACCTCTTTATAGCAAGCCCACAGAACCTTGCCTATGCGTATTTATGCGCGGTTTCAGTCTAAATCCAGCCCATCGAGCAAGCTGATAACGTCGTCGTGATGGCGCTTGGTATTCACTTTTTCCATCACATGTTTTAAGCGGCCATCTTTGCCAATAATAAAGGTCGTACGCAAAATGCCATCGTACTCACGGCCCATGAACTTCTTGAGCCCCCAGGCGCCGTACTTATCCGCTATGGCGTGGTCTTCATCAGACAACAGGGTAAAGTTTAACGGCGCCTCTTCCTTCTTGGGGTTTTCTTCAAATTTCTTCAATTTCGCAACCGGGTCGGGGCTAACAGCCAGCACCACGGTGTCCCGCTTAGCAAATTCTTTCTGCGTGTCACGAATACCGCAGGCCTGCACGGTACAACCTGGCGTCTTCGCTTTGGGGTAGAAATACAAAACCACATTTTTACTACCCTTGAAATCTTTCAAGCTGACTTTGTCGCCATTTTGATCTTGCAACGTAAAGGCGGGAGCCATATTACCGATTTTGGGGAACGCCATGATTTACTCCTCAATCATCTATCGCTGAATTGTCAGTATCGTCGTGTTGCAGATCAGCGCGATCGCTGAGTGCCGCTGGAATCTGCTTTTTAACCTTCGCGCCCAGAGCCTCCAGTCTGGCAATACGACCGACCACGTTGCCGCGCCCCTCTGTCATACGCTTAAGGGTTTTCTCATAGGCTTGTTGGCCTCTCTCCAGGTGCTTACCCAGGTCTTCCAGAGACTCGGACACCAATACAAATTGGTCGTGCAAGGCACCCGCTTCGCGAGCAATTTTCTCGGCGTTGCGGTTTTGGCGCTCGTAACGCCAGATACTCTGCACCGTGCGCAGCGTCGCCAGTAAGGTTGTCGGCCCGACAACCACAATGTTTTGCTCATACGCGCTGCGAAACAGCTCCGGATCATGTTCAAAAGCCGCCATAAACGCGGCCTCCACCGGGATAAAGATAAACACGAAATCCAGGGTTCGCAGGCCCTCAATATGCTGATAGGCCTTAGTCGACAGGCCCCCAATATGCTGACGCACCGACTGGATATGTTCTTTGAGCGCTGCGCTGCGCTCGCTGTCATCCTCGCTGCTGCAGTAGCGTTCATAAGCGATAAGAGAGACTTTGGCATCAATAATGATGTCTTTGTCGTCAGGCAGGTGGACGATCACGTCGGGCTGACGGCGGCGCCCCTGTTCATCGGTAAAGCTTTGCTGGGTGTCATACTCGTGACCCTTGCGCAGCCCGGACTCCTCCAACACCCGCTCCAGAATCACTTCGCCCCAGTTGCCCTGCGCCTTGTTGTCCCCTTTAAGCGCGCGCGTTAAGTTGTGCGCCTCGCGACTGATACTGTGGTTCATTTCCTGAAGGGTTTTTAACTGCTCGCGCAATTCACCATGCTGGCGATTTTCGATGTCGTAAATTTGGTTTACGCGCTCCTGAAAGCCTTTAAGTTGTTCGCGAAAGGGATTCAGCGACTGCTGAAGGCTCTGTTGATTACTCTCGCTAAAGCGGCGGGATTTTTCGTCAAAGATCTTGTGCGCCAACTTCTCGAACTGCGCACTCAGTTCCTCCTTGGCCTGCTTGAGCAGGCCAATTTGCTCGGCGCTGGCAGTTTGCAGGTGCTGATAGTCACTCTCTTTGCGTGCCAGCGCCGCCTGAGCGTCCGCCAGTTGCTTGCGGTACGCCTCGGCTTTTACCAGCTCCTCTGCCTGATGGCGCACTCTGTCCTGAGCAACGGCTTCAGCCCGCTGCGCCTCATTAGCCCGTTGCTCAGCGGCATTCAAGCGATGTTGTGCGGTGTCTAAACGCGCGTTAAGGTCTTCGCTCTGTGCACGTAATGCGTCCATTTGCTGGTCCGTTTTTTGTCGCTCAAGCACGGCTATGCGATGCCAGATCAGCGCACCAATACCCAGCCCTAGCAGTAGCGCTACCGCGCTGCTAACAAGCAAAATTAGATCTACATTATTCATCGTATTCGGGCTGACCAGAAAGTGAATGGAGTACTATACACCGAGCGCTGACACCCTACCCGGGTGCCGCGCAGCGGCTATTGGTCGAAGTTCCAGTTTACGTGCTTGGCCCAGAGGGGGCCGGGCTTACCCAGGCGAATGGGGTAATCGTTGCGCCGACGGTCTTCGAAATAATCTATCAAAATATCGGTAACCACCGGAAACGCCAGCTCGGACCAGGGAATGTCTTCTTCTCGGAAAAGCTTACTTTCCAGGCTTTCCGGACCGACGCCGAAATCGCCGTCGAGTTCACCGCGAAAAAATACATACACCTGATTGATATGGGGAATATCGAATAATCGATACAGGCTCTCGTCCTTCACTTTGGCGGCCGCTTCCTCACGGGTTTCCCTGAGAGCGCCCTCCAGCATCGTCTCGCCGTTTTCCATAAAACCGGCGGGAATCGTCCAGAAGCCCAACCGTGGCTCAATAGCGCGCCGGCAAAGCAGAACCTGATCGCCGATGGTGGGCAGGCAGCCCACCACCACACGGGGGTTTTGGTAATGAATAATGTCGCACTGAGTGCATGTATAACGTGGTCGGTCGTCTCCTTCCGGCACACGGAGTTCAACCGGCGCACCACACTCACTGCAAAACTTCATCTATACCGCTACTCCGCTGAGAGGCAAAGTCCTAGCGCAGTTCCTGATAGCCACCACCGTGGAAAACAAGAGGTTTACCAGTGGGACTCAGGTCCATTTCAGTAACTTTACCAACAAGAATCAAATGATCCCCGCCATCATAGCGCTGCCAGATATCACATTCAAAGCTAGTGAGTGCACCGCGCAGAACCGGCAGGCCACTTTTACCAATGCGGTAGTGATCCTTATCCAGTTGGTGAGCATCTTTCTTCGCATATTGGTTGGACAGGCCAACCTGCTCTTGGCTCAGTACGTTGACCGTAAAGCCATCGGCCGCTTCAAAGGCCGGGTAACATTCGGAGTCGTTACGCAGGCTCCACAACACCAGAGCCGGGTCCAGCGACACCGAGGCAAATGAATTAACCGTCATACCGAAAGGCTCATAGCCGCGTGGATTGGCGGTAATTACGCACACACCTGTCGCGAACTGACCGAGGGCATTGCGGAAGTTACGGGGATCGAAGCTCATAAATATCCTGTTATCTGTGATTCGCCGCCGACCTGCGTATGGGCCGGCGTGAGGAGCGCGTAGTATACCGTGGGAATGCATTCACCGATGCTGTTACAGCTCGTCCGAACGGCTGACGCCCTACCACCGCGCGGCGGCCCTATCGTCGCTTTCCCTGGCGTCCACCCAACGGCTCTCACCGTTGTGCAATTGTTCTTTTTTCCAAAATGGCGCCTGGGTTTTAAGGTAGTCCATAACGAACTCACAGGCTTGAAATGCTGCGTGACGGTGCGCCGCGCTCACCGCAACCAGTACAATCTGCTCGCCGGGCAGCACGGTACCAACTCGGTGGATAACGGTGCAGCCAAGCAAGGACCAGCGCTCACTCGCCTCTACCAAAATGCGCTCGATGCTGGACTCGGTCATACCGGGGTAATGCTCCAGGTGCATCGATGCTACTGTATCGCCCTGGTTGTTATCGCGCATTACGCCTACAAACTGCACAATTGCGCCGCTGGCGGTGCTGCGCAGTTGCGCTACTTCAGCGCCTGCATCGAAATCCTCAACCTGAACTAAAACTTTAATCACTTAACTTAACCTCCTGTAACTGGAGGAAAAAAAGCAACCTCATCACCCTCGGAAACAGGGCTTTCGTCGGCAGCAACTTGCTGATTAATCGCGCATAGCAAATTTTCCTGGGCGAACTGCTCGGCCCAACAATCATTACGCATGGACAGCTGTGCCTTAAGGTCGGCTACGGTGCCGGCGTAGTCAATTTCCAAGTCAGAGGTGCCCAAGGTTTCACGCAGTTTGGCAAAGAACAAGACCTTAATCATGGTCATGCCCCTCCGCCGACCACTCGCCGGAACGCCCGCCTCGCTTGCTGAGAAGGCGGATGCCCTCAATGCACATGCCTTTATCAACAGCCTTACACATGTCATAGATCGTCAATGCAGCCACAGATACAGCCGTTAGGGCTTCCATCTCGACGCCGGTTTGCGCAGCTAATTTACACCGCGCACGAATGTGCACGCACTGCCCTGCACTGTCGATGTCAAAATCGACCTTGACTGAAGACAGCATCAGCGGGTGGCACAGGGGGATCAAATCGCTGCATTTTTTTGCCGCTTGGATGCCAGCTAACCTGGCTACACCGAGCACATCACCCTTTTTATGATTGCCAGCGGCAACCATAGCCAGCGTTTCTGCTTGCATCACCACACGGCCTGTCGCCTCGGCTTCCCTGGCCGTTACCGCTTTATCGGTGACGTCGACCATGCTCGCCTGGCCCTGGGCATCAAAATGCGTGAACTGTTTTTCTTCCACGTGATCACCCATAGCGACTGTCAGCAACGAAGGGATTGGTCTGGCGTTCCTCGCCGAATGTCGAGGTCGGGCCATGGCCGGGGATGAAAGTGACATCATCCCCCAGCGGCCAGAGTTTTTCTCGAATGGACGCAATCAGGGTGTCGTAATCACCGCGCGGGAAGTCGGTGCGACCGATCGAGCCTTGAAATAACACGTCACCGACAATCGCCAGCTTACTCGGCGCATGAAAAAACACCACATGCCCCGGGGTGTGCCCCGGGCAATGACTGACCGCCAGCTGCTGGTTCCCGAAACTAACGGACTCACCGTCATCCAGCCAGCGGTCCGGTGTGAAGGCCTCCGCATGGGGAAAGCCTGACATCTGGCACCATTCAGGCAATTTGTCGATCCAGAATGCATCGTCCTTATGCGGCCCGATGATCTGCACCCCGTATTTCTGGCGCAAGGTATCTGCCGCCGCGCAATGATCCATATGGCCATGGGTCAGCAAAATCACTGACAGTTTGCCGCCCAACTGCTCCAACGCTGCCTCGATGCGGTCTATATCGCCGCCTGGATCAACCACCGCGGCCTGCCCCGTTTCTTCACAGAGCAGCACCGAGCAATTTTGCTGATATGCCGTTACCGGCACCATCGCACACTTCATTTTTTCTTCCACTTCGTTATTCCACATCTGGCGACAATGATAAGCAGTCGACTGGCAACTTCATAGCGCAAGCGGCGATAAATCGATACTGGCACGCTGTTTGCTGCTGTTTGGTGACTGTTACTGAGAAACCACAAACGTCGCAAACACTAGCCTAGCTAGCCATTTACACAGGGAGGTGAGCAGTTCGCCAGGAAGCGATACATTATTAGAGGTAATTTCACTATGCAGCGTGCATTCGCATACACCCTAGCCCCCATCGTCCTCGCACTTGCTGCGTGCGGCGGCTCGTCCAGCTCATCAAGTACCAGCGCGCCGCCCACGCCGCCTACCACTCCAGGTGGGGAATTTGTGCTGGAGGAAGCCACCACGGCGGACGTCCACGCGGCGCTTCGCGGCGATCTCAGCCTTGCCGATGGTCAGCGACTCACCTGCGAAGCCCTCGTTAATATGTATATCCAGCGAATCTTCGCCTATAACGACACCCCTCAACCAAACGGTGGACTGCCTATTCGCGGCGTGCTTGCTGTTAACCCCGACAGTATCGACCAGGCCAAGGCGCTGGATGCCCTCTATGCACGTGACGGTGGCATCGGCGACCGCCCGCTGCACTGTATGCCCGTTTTATTGAAAGACAACTACGACACCTACGATTACCCAAGCACACAGGGCTCCTACAGTATGCTCGGCCATCAGGCCGGGGTAGATGCCCACTCGGTTGCGGGCTTGCGACAGGCTGGAGCAGTCATTCTCGGCAAGGCCAATCAAGACGAATTCGCCTTTTTTACCACTGGCTTTTCCAATCGCGCCATCCAGGTAAGCAACCCCTATAACACCTCAGAAAGCCCCGCTGGTTCATCCTCTGGCACCGGCGCGTCTATCGCCGCCAACTTTGCCCTTGGCGGCACCGGTAGTGACACCTGCCAGTCAATTCGGCATCCCTCCTCAGTTAACGGCTTAGTGGGCATCCGCCCCAGTTTAGGTGTTATCTCTCAGCACGGTATCTTCCCTCTCAGCCACGAGCGCGACACCGGTGGGCCAATGACAAGAACGGTGCGTGACGCAGCGTTAATGCTCGATGCAATGGCGGGTGTTGATCCCCGCGACCCGAAAACCCTTCTCTACCCTGCCGAATTGCGGCCCGAAAGCTATATGAGCTTTCTGGACCGGGAAAAATATGGCCTGAAGGGAAGAAAAATTGGCGTGGTAAAACAGCTGGGTAGCAACAGCGATGCGGCAGGTACCGGCGCCCAGGGCGAACTGATTAGCGCCGCTGTTGAAAAAATGCGCGAATTGGGCGCAGAGGTCTATGACATCTACCTCCCCGATTTTGAGAGCCGCGGCGCGGGTTCACGGCACTATGATATGAACCAATACTTCCTCACCTTCGAGGAAGAAGGCGGAGACAGCCCCAGAGCCTGCGTAAGCAGCCTGGCGATTGCCACCAACGGCTCCGACTCCATCGCCCATGAGCGCGAGGCCTGCAGTGGCCTGGACGGCATACTTGAAACAGGCAGAGTGGGACCGCGCA
Organism: uncultured Spongiibacter sp.; assembly: GCF_964011655.1. Taxonomy (NCBI): domain Bacteria; kingdom Pseudomonadati; phylum Pseudomonadota; class Gammaproteobacteria; order Cellvibrionales; family Spongiibacteraceae; genus Spongiibacter; species uncultured Spongiibacter sp. The sequence continues at coordinate 31,962 of NZ_CAXGPO010000032.1, forward strand.
CGGCCGCGCTATTCGCGCTTGTTGCCGCAGACGACCCAAATCTTGCACCCAGCGAAGCCCAGCTCAACGGTCTGATAGAAATGCGTGACTACACCACCTCACTTATGGACGCCTTGGTCGATGAGTCAGGCGAACCGGTACTGGACGAAAGTGGTGCACAGGTACGCTTGGATGCGCTGATTTTGAGCCCAGGGCCGACCGGCGGCAGAACCTGCGATTTCGGCTCGACCACTCAAATGGGCTCAATCGTCGTGCCAGTCGGCTTTGACGACAGCGTTGGTGTACCACGAGGCATGGAAATATTCGTTCGTCAGTATGACGAGGGAACCGGACTTGCCATCGCTTACGACTACGAACAGGCAACTCTGCACCGTCAGCCCCCCAGTATTTCGCCCTCTCCCCTGACAGCGGACCAGAGCATTGCAGACTTCAATGCACGCATGCAGCAGGCCTTATCAGAGGCAATGACCGAAGCCCCTGAGAACCTGCCCATTGAGCATTACATTGAAGTTCTGGGAAATATTGGCGGCTAACACCGCCAGCAGAAAACCTTACTTATAAAACACCCGTCCCCGGTACACATGCTTTTTAGCGCCGGGGGCCGGGTTTTGCTGCTCATCAGTAGAGGGAATCTTATGTCCCCGGTAGGTAATCTCGGTAATAGCCTCCAGCGATTTTTTCTCCGCCGACTCTCGACCAGCGAGGCTGAGTAGCTCGCCGATGGTGTTTTTCGAGATAGGGTCGCGGGTGCGGGGCGCCAACGCCGACAAAATATCTAGCAATTCCGGATCGGCCAAACGAATACGAATGCCAAACTCGGCATACAATCTGGAGCGCAGCTTCTGAAGGCGCGACACCATCTCCGGGGTATACAACATTGGATATCCTTAGCCGCACAAGGCGTAGCGTGAATAAGCAGCAACGTCGACGCAAGAAATGTTCCACTCTTAGCGCAGCCGCATGCGTCAATGTAAATTCACAATTGCCAAGGCGTAGAAAATCCCTTAGAGTGTCGGCCCTCAAAACGCAGCCTCGGCTGTACCTGTTTTGGTGAGGTGTCTGAGTGGTCGAAAGAGCACGCCTGGAAAGTGTGTGTACGGCAACGTACCGAGGGTTCGAATCCCTCCCTCACCGCCATAAAAAATCATTAAAGCCCTGTTTTTACAGGGCTTTTTTGTTTTCGCTAATTGTTCAGACCGTCGCTCGACCCGTCACTTAATTAGAGGCTATTCGCCGAAACACCGTATCGTATACTTCATTCAATGCAGGGGTACGGCGTATCAGAGAGAGGTGGTCATCCATAGTCCAAGTCTCAGCGTCAACAGGCTTTCCGTCATGTGTTTCCAGAGCAATCCCCGCAATCGCGTATCGCCTAAAGACCTCCTTGAAGCTTTCATCATGCCCCGACTTAGTTAACTTCGCTTCAGCCAGGCGTCGGTCGGAAATCTTGCTAATGAGTGACACGGGAAAGAAAGCTAGATCAACAAAAGGCATACCCCTCTCAAACAGCTTGACCAGAGCAGATACAGGTATCGCGTGCTCTGCAATGAACGGCTCCGCTTCATCAAGATTTTTTTCAATATAAAGACAACCAAACCGCCTTGAGCCCGCAGCCATGCCGAGCACATTGTGAACTGCACGGAGGCGCCTATTGATTTCGTCTCTGATCTCTCGCTCGGCATTAAACTGAGATATACGCCGGATGGTGGCAATGTTCGCCTCACAAAGGGAGTTTATCTCTTGCACTAAATCTGCCGTAGACGCCCCTTTTTTCCCTCTGACGCCCGGCAGCCTATAGCGCTTTTCTTGCACAAATTTTCTAATTAGCGCAAGCAACTTTAGGGCCTCCGCCCTATCCCATCCAATGTCAGACTGGCGCCCTCGTCGTTGCTCGAAGAACAAGCACGCTCTTACCCTGCTAAGGCTTCTATGATCCTTGCTATTCGCAATCACCGCACAGCTGTCCCTACCAGAATCATCAGGAAATTCCGCGTAACCATTGAATGTAAGGGCGAACTCCTGCAGTTCAAAATCAGGTGCATCATCACCTGGAATATCAGCTAAGCGTAATTCTTGATTTGATATTTCTCTCATGCGCCCCGCTAAACCTCAGTTAGTGATGTCGTGCTGCTTAAAATTCTCCGCCTGCTCAAAGATCTCCTTGTAGACCTCATCGCGGTCTACCGGCGGGTAGCCGTGTTTGGCCAACACCAGTATCAGCCCGACCTTTAGCTCTGCCTTGATGTCATCGCGCTGGTTCCAGTCGGTGTATTTGACCTTGTCTTTCACTACGGCCTTCACTTCCTGAGCCAGTGGCAGCAGTTTGTCTTCGGGATAGCTGAAGTCGTACTTCACCGCTAGGCGCTTTAGGATGTCGTAGAAGGCCTTTTCTTCGATGTCGATACCCAGGTCTTCAAAGGAGGCGTACTCGTCCTTGAGGGCGTGGATCATGTCTATGATCTCAACCGAGAAGTCTTCGAGCACATCGCTGACCAGAACATCGTCTTCCTTGCGCTCGTTGTAGGCATCTACCAGTGCCTTGAAGCGCTTGGAAAAGTCTTGCGCCTGCACCTTGTTGACCTTCTTGAAGTCTTCAATGGCTTTGGCCAGTAGTTGCTGGAGGAGCTTGATTTTGGTGTTGGGCAGTTTGATCTTGTCGATCTTAGCCAAGTAATCAGGGTCGAACAGGTCGGAGACGCCCTCGCTTTCCTCGCCCATTTTGAAAATTTCTTCCACGCCATCGGCTTGCAGGGCGTCTTTAATCATTTCCCGCACTTTGGCATTCATCTGCGCGGTATCGGGTGCATTGCCCTTGGTGAGCTTAAAGACGATAGAGCGCACCGCCATATAGAAGTGGATCTGATCACGCTCAGCCTGAGTGATGCCCTCTGAGCCACTGCAGATGTCATAGGCTGCTTTCAGGCGCTTTACCAAGGCCATAAAGCGCTTCTCGATCTTATCGGTGACCTGCACAAACTCAGCAGCACGATTCAGGCAGTGCAGCTGCTGCACCGGGCTGCCGTGGTAGTAGTCGTTGGCATCAAACTTATGGAACAACTTGTTGAGCAAGTCCAGGTGGTCTTTCACCACCACAATGGAGTGGTTGATCTCTTCGATGTTCTGCTGATCAGCTTTGTTGTAGTGGGCCAGCGCCAGATTCATCTGCTTCTTGATGCCGATGTAGTCCACCACCAGGCCTTTGTCTTTGCCCTCGTACTTACGGTTCACCCGAGAAATGGTCTGAATAAGGTTATGGCGCTGGATGGGCTTGTCGATATAGATAGTGTCGAGGAACGGCACATCAAAGCCCGTCAGCCACATATCCACCACAATGGCGATCTTGAAGTTGGACTTGGGGTTCTTAAACTGGCGGTCCAGCTCTTTGCGGTATTCAGCGGTGCCAAGCATATCGTAGAGCGCTTTGGGGTCATCCTTGCCCCGGGTCATAATCATCTTCACCCGCTCTATGGGCTTGACCTCTTTCTGCTCTTGCTCGGTCAGCGTAGCGCCCGCCTCGCAGGCCAGCACCTCGTTCCACTCCGGCCGAAGGGCTATCACCTCCTGCCAGAAGTCGTAGGCGATCTCACGCTTGCTGCACACAAACATCGCCTTACCTTTAACGGTGGAGCCCTCTTCTAGCCGTGTTTCATAGTGCTGAACAAAGTCCACGGCCAGTGCCCGCAAGCGGTCGGGGTCGCCCAATATGGCGCTCATATTGGCGCTGGCTTTCTTGCTCTCTTCTATTTGGTAGTCGCTGGCGCCCTCTTCGGCGCACTCAGCGTAATACTGCTCGATTTCTTCCAGTTTGCTGTTGTCCAGCAGCACCTTGGCCGCGCGGCCCTCGTACACAATCCGTACGGTGATCTCATCTTTCACCGACTCGGTCATGGTGTAGCTGTCGATCACCTCGCCAAACACATCCAGGGTGGCGTCGATGGGGGTACCGGTAAAGCCCACATACGTGGCATTGGGCAGCGAGTCATGCAGATACTTGGCAAAACCAAACGTCCGACTCACGCCCTTCTCAGTGACCCGCACCTTTTGGTCCAGGTTCACCTGGCTTCTGTGCGCCTCGTCTGAAATACAGATCACATTGCTGCGGTCGGTGAGCAGCTCGGCATCTTCGGTGAACTTGTGAATGGTCGTCAGGAATCCCCCGCCACTGCTGCGCCCTTTTAGCAGCTCTCGCAACTTGGCGCGGCTCTCCACACTCACGATGGTCTGATCGCCCACATAAGTTTTGGCATTGGTGAACTGCTTGGAAAGCTGATCGTCCAGGTCGGTGCGATCGG